>NZ_LGSU01001295.1 GCF_002260545.1 Hydrocoleum sp. CS-953
AGTTCTAAATGTTGTTTTTGGTCTTCTCCCACAGGAACTTTATCTGCATTATAAAGTAGGATATCCGCAGCCATCAAAACTGGATAATCTAATAAACCTGCACCTACATTTTCTCCCTGTTTAATTGCTTTTTCCTTAAATTGAATCATATCTGTCAACCAATTCAAGGGAGTAATACAGTTAAGAAACCATGTCAATTCACTATGAGCAGGAATGTGAGATTGCACAAATATAGTAGAATAATTCAGGTCTATTCCGCAGGCCAAATATAAAGCAGCAATAGTATAGGTATCTGTAGCTAGTGTAGCCGGATTATGAGGTACTGTAATGGCGTGTAAATCTACTACACAGAAAAAATTGTCGTATTCTTTTTNTCCTTCTACCCAATTACGAATTGCGCCTAAATAGTTACCAATATGAAGGTTTCCAGTTGGTTGAACTCCAGAGAGTACGCGCTGTTTACCCATTATTTCTCTAACTTTAGTTGTTCAAAATTAATTAATACTTAAGAATAACATATTGAGTGTCTGGTTAAATATCCTCATCCTCTGGACGGAAGTAAAAAATCAAAAGCCAAAAGTCTTTTCAGTTATTATTAGTCCAGTAGGGTGCATTAGATTGAATTCAAAAGTCAAAAGTCATGCATTCAAAAGTAAGAATTTTCAAGTTAAAATCTATTGCACAGTTTTAGCTGTGTCAGTCTAGTAGGGTGCATTAGGCGCTTACTACAAACTACGATTGAACTATCAAATATTACGTTGCGCCGTAATGCACCGTTTAGTTGTAGTGGACTGACACAATTAATGCGTTACCGAAAAATAAAGGTATAAAGCCTATCACTCGCCGTGGAGAAACAAGCGGTCGTTTGCGGAGCATGACCTTAGGATGGGATGGCGTTTAGCTGGCGCACAACTTCGTTAACGCTACGCGACATATAAAGCGTTTCGCTGCGCGACATGAAACGCGGCTCTGCAAGAGCGGGTCTCCCGCTCTTTCAGAGCCACTCCGTTAACGCCATATCCAATCGACCAAGAGAGAAAAAATTTCCTTTTATTTAATCCTCTTCCTTTTAGGGAGAGGTAATTATCAATTATCAATTATCAATTATTGAAGATGGATTCCTAAATACCTTTCATCGCTGAAATTTTAGCCGTAAATTATGCACCTCACAAGTTTTGCTTAACCTGGAGCTTTCAAACGCCTATCTAAAGTACCAGAACAAAATTTCATAGTAATTATTCGATGAAGAGTTGACAAATAAAACCAGATATATTTCAATGAAAATGTTGACTTTAATTTATCATCAAATGGAAATAATTATCCCTAAATCAAGATAAAAATCTTTCCGAATCAAAAATATAATGAAGCCAAAAATCAATAATATTACTGCCTGGAAACAAGCAGAGTTACTAATGCAGCCTGCTTTTATTAGAGTCCTAGATCATATTAGAAAAAAACTAGAAAATTCTGTTTGGCAAGGTACTTATGAAGAGGTACAAACCCCGATTCCAGGTTATAGATTAGATTTAGAATGTCAAGAGCAAAAAATTAGTATTAATGTTTGGGATCTTTGCTATGAAGTTTGTTTTACCAACTATATTTCTACTCATTCTGCTGATGAAACAGTAGAAGTTGATATTGACATTAACTTACTTAATGAAGAAGGAAATGTTAATTGGGATATTCTTGATGAAAAGGCTCTAAAAGTAGTAGAAAATATGATGGCAGATTTACCTGATTCAGTTATCAGTTAGCAGTTATCAGTTATCAGTTAGTATAGCAATCATATTTCAGTTGTAATATTTTAGTGGTAGTTAGGAGTCAGGAGTCAGGAGTCAGAATATAAAAGGATTTTGATAGTTATTAATGGCTTTTAAATATCTCAAAATCATTCCTGATTGCTATAGTTATCAGTTAGTAGTTATCTGTTAATTCATACCAATTAGCGGGAAAAATACCTACAAAATTACTGTTTACTTTCCTAAACTTCTTTTATTTCTAGAGAAATTATTTGAGAAAAAAACAAATATTTGTACCAACAAAAAAACAGATTAAACTAAAACTATGAACGATAAATTACAAAATATTCAAACATCTAATGGTGCAACTTTTCAAGACACCATTCCAGTTAGTTTTGGCAACGATACTCAAGCAATAGAAGCAACAAAACAGGGAGTAGCTCTATGCGATCGCTCACATTGGGGACTAATAGAAATTTCAGACGATGACCGTCTAAGGTTTCTCCATAACCAAAGCACTAATAACTTTAATATTCTCAAACCAGGTGAAAGTTGTGAGACAGTTTTCGTTACACCAACTGCTCGTACCATCGACTTAGCAACAGCTTACATTACAGAAAATAATGTTTTGTTGTTAGTATCTGCCATCCGTTGTCAACAGTTAGTAGAATGGTTTGACCGCTATCTCTTCCCTATGGATAAGGTAGAAGTAAAAAATATTAGCAGTGAATACGCCATATTTAGTCTCATTGGAATAGAAGGCAAAAACTTGATAGCAAAATTAACAGGTACAACACCCCCAGATGCACCCCACGGTAGTCATCAGTTAATAAGTTTGGGAAATGTAGAAATTAGAGTTGCTGTCGGTAGTGGGTTAGCAACAGAGGGATATACTTTAATAGTACCTATGAATAATGCTGCTGAAGTTTGGCAAATGTTGGTAGAAACAGGAGCAGTTCCCATGGGCGATCACCTTTGGCAAAAACTAAGAATACAACAAGGTCGTCCCGCACCAGACTACGAACTTACGGATGACTACAACCCCCTGGAAGCAGGTTTATGGAATACTATTTCTTTTGAGAAAGGTTGTTATATTGGTCAAGAAACTATTGCCCGTTTAAACACATATAAAGGTGTGAAACAAAGACTTTGGGGAGTACGTTTAAATGGCAAAGCAGAATTAGGAACTGTTGTACAAGTCGGGGATGAAAAAGTAGGAAAACTAACAAGTTGTACGGAAACTAATGATGGTTATTTTGGTTTAGTTTATATTAGAACAAAAGCAGGAGGAGTTGGTTTAAAAGTCGAAGTAGGAAATGTAGAAGGAGAAGTAGTTGAAGTACCTTTTCTGACACATCAAGATATTGATAGTTAGGAGATTTATTGCACAAATAATCTGTAGAATGGGCATCTTGCCCGTTCCTTATATTTTCCCTTAATTCAGCAACGGCAAAAAAGACATAAAATAGTCAATTAAAATACATTTCTACAGCTACTTTAGAAGCAGGAGCAACTAATCACGTTAAAACCTCCTTTTTTCCAGACATAAAAATCATCCTTGCATCCATTGTCACTAAGTATTTTCTCAGCTAACTCTTATCAATATCTAAATCTAAATTACCCGAATTTTCAGTTAGCCTCGGCATTATNTTCCTTATATTTTCCCTTAATTCAGCAACGGCAAAAAAGACATAAAATAGTCAATTAAAATACATTTCTACAGCTACTTTAGAAGCAGGAGCAACTAATCACGTTAAAACCTCCTTTTTTCCAGACATAAAAATCATCCTTGCATCCATTGTCACTAAGTATTTTCTCAGCTAACTCTTATCAATATCTAAATCTAAATTACCCGAATTTTCAGTTAGCCTCGGCATTATAGTTATCAAGATAAATAAATCAACTAAACCAACTTAAACACAAGGAGCAAGACAAATGGTTTTCACAACTTTCCCCTCTATCAAAGAAAGTTTTTGGCAAGCTATTGATACATCTAAATTCTCTGGCAACCCCGCAGAAGATCCTAGACTTCAGTCATTACGAAATATTTCTATTCCTGAATTAGTTAAAGTTTTAGAACAATATTCTTATGTAACTAAAATTCACGTTCAAAGTTTAAATTATGTTTGTAATGTTGTTAAACCAGGTAAATTAAAGGTATTACTTGATGAGATTCATTTTGAAGAAGCTGGTGATGGANAAGATCCTAGACTTCAGTCATTACGAAATATTTCTATTCCTGAATTAGTTAAAGTTTTAGAACAATATTCTTATGTAACTAAAATTCACGTTCAAAGTTTAAATTATGTTTGTAATGTTGTTAAACCAGGTAAATTAAAGGTATTACTTGATGAGATTCATTTTGAAGAAGCTGGTGATGGAAATCCAGAAGATTCTCACTATAATTTACTGAAACTATTCTTATTTGGATTAAATGAAGGGTTTGGTGGCACGATGCTTACCAATAAAATTAATCCACAAGTTGATGCTTTAATTGCCAAGTATGATGCAGATTTAAAAAGCAATCCTGCTCACGTTGCTATTGGTATGGCAGGTATGGGTACTGAATGTATTTGTGGTCCGATTTTAGAAGAAATTTGGGCACAAGTTCAANATCCTGCTCACGTTGCTATTGGTATGGCAGGTATGGGTACTGAATGTATTTGTGGTCCGATTTTAGAAGAAATTTGGGCACAAGTTCAAGCTCGTAAAGATTTAGAAGATATATTACCTCAATTAAACCTAGAATTTTGGGATATTCATACTGGAGAAATCGATCATTCTCATGCTTTAAGAATGCGTAATGCTATAGATGGGGAAGTAGGAGAAAGTGAAGAGTCTGCACAACAAATACTCCAAGGTTATGAGTTATCTGTGAAATTCTGGGATGATTTATTAGATATTTTTGTAACTCTATAAATGTGGTGTATAAGTAGTCAGAAAAACCCTGACTCAAATCTTAGCTTGATGTAAATATAGTGATAATTAACGGAGGTATTTTTCATACCTCCATCTTTTTTGGGAAATAATTCTCATCGATTTATCACCTGATTCTCTAGATTTTTTCAGTATGATTAAACATAATTAACATTAATCAGAACATTTTTATCATAAGTGTGGGAACGGGTATAATTATCGATTTAAGATATAAATTATCCTACATAAACTTTAGCTGTGGGTTAACAATTCTGGTGAATGGAAAATAATCCCTACCTCAACTTGATTAGATGTTCTAGAATTGCTCCTTAATAACCAGGGATAAAAATCCCTGGTTTTTCTTCTTTTTAGAGTATAGCCCTACGCATTAAGGCTCTTGACATTTTTAAATCCTGTTAGCGGAGCTTTTCCCTATACGAAAAACCCTTTGAAAATTCCCTATTCCCTATTCCCTATTCCCTATTCCCTAGCGCGTAGCGCTATATAACTATACTATTTTCTCCAGCGATCGAATTGATCTTCCGAACAGCCATTTATATACTTATTAAAAACATATCCTTCAAGAGGAGTGTAGGGTGTAGGAGATTGGCCAGAATCAAGAGCTACTATGTGAACCCAATTCCCAGTTCGTCTAATAGCTCTTACACCGTCTCCACGATTAAGTTGAGTTATTGTAGGTGAACTGGTATCAGGTCTTTGACGAACATTGACATCGTTGCCGTTAATAAAACTACAAATAGTATTATTCTCAACTTCTATTTGATAGTCTGGATCATTTTGTGCTAAAGCAGATTCGGCATTTAAAATCACCAAAAATATTGATAATAAGGTTATTAAACTTTTCATGATTTGGAAACCTCCATTAGTAGAATAGTTAGATTAATGTTGTTGGTAATTTTAAGAATTTAAAAAGTATTTTTGCGACTTAATGCTATCAACTTCACCAGTAAAATAAGTAGTAAGTATTTCCGTGCCGGAATGCTACGCAAACAGCCTTTTATACCGATTTTATGTGAGGTTGCACAAAGTTATGAAATTCCTTACTGCTGACTTTTCCCTCCTGATTATTTATAACTATTTAATCAGAAATTATACAACTTTTAATAACACTTGCATGACCAGCAACAATTTGTAAGGAACCTGCGGAAGATATTGACCATACACGGGTGTAACGAATATGTTCATCAATTATTGAATCATTATATTTACCCAAAAGGTGCATTTGAACTGAAACAACCGAAAAGCCTTCATTGAGCTGAATATGTTGTTCTGACGGTATCAGTTCTGTTAGCTTGAGAACTCCACAATGGTGCATCTCAAGGTCTTGCACCTTGGTAATAAGTTGCCCAAGATGGTTAGTAAAGATTAGTTCTGGTGCAATAAGTATGTCTAGTTTAACTACATTAGATGTTAAGATAGCTTGTCAAAGGTTTTCTTCTAGATCAATAATTTGTGATTTGGAATGTTTGCTCATAAAAACAAATTCTTGTTAAACCCTAACTATTAATTATATTTTAGTTACACAGCATTTTTTTATGAAATAAAAAGACTTCTTTTTTTTCTCCCAAAATATTACAGATAGGCACAGCTTAATAATTTATCACCAAATTTTTTCCAATTGTTATAAAATAAGTTAAACATTATCAAAAATTTATGACTGCAACAACTCCTACCTTAAATCCTTTCTTAAGCAATAATTTCGCCCCTGTTACAGAAGAAACAACCGCCGACGACCTCAAAGTTNATAAAAAGACTTCTTTTTTTTCTCCCAAAATATTACAGATAGGCACAGCTTAATAATTTATCACCAAATTTTTTCCAATTGTTATAAAATAAGTTAAACATTATCAAAAATTTATGACTGCAACAACTCCTACCTTAAATCCTTTCTTAAGCAATAATTTCGCCCCTGTTACAGAAGAAACAACCGCCGACGACCTCAAAGTTATCGGGGAACTACCTCCCGATCTTTCAGGAATGTTTGTGCGTAATGGCCCCAACCCACAATTTGACCCAATTGGACAATATCATTGGTTTGACGGGGACGGAATGCTGCACGGAGTTAGAATAAAAGACGGTAAAGCATCCTATCGTAACCGTTATGTACGCACTAACAAATTCCAGGTAGAAAACCAGGAAAATAAACCACTATTGGCAGGATTATTAGAGCCACCCCAACCAGATAATCCCTACATTACAGATGCTAGTAGAGCTAACACTGCTCTCGTATATCATGCCAATCATTTTTATGCTCTCTGGGAAGCTGGTGCGCCGTACCATATTAAACTGCCTGAATTGGATACCATTGGCAAACAGACTTTTAACAACAAACTCCAATCTCCTTTTACTGCTCATCCTAAAGTTGATGCCGTCACAGGAGAAATGATGTTTTTCGGTTACTCAGTAGCTCAACCTCCTTTTTTACAATATAGCGTTGTTTCGGCAAATGGAGAACTGCTGCGCACCATACCTATAGATTTGCCTGTGGGAGTAATGATGCACGACTTTGCCATTACGGAAAACTATAGTATATTTTTCGATTTACCGATCACTTTCCGCCCAGAAAGAATAGAAACAAGTCAGTTCCCCCTAATGTTTGAATCAAAAACACCTAGTCGCTTCGGTATAATTCCACGTCATGGCGATAGTGGAGAGGTGCGTTGGTTTGAAACTCCAGCTTGTTTTGTTTGGCATACTCTCAATGCTTATGAGGAAGGAGATGAGGTTGTATTGGTTGCTTGTCGGATGAACTCTACTAATGTATTTGTGACTGATGAGAGCGATCGCCTCCCTGATGGAGATATTCCTTATTTACATNCGCTTCGGTATAATTCCACGTCATGGCGATAGTGGAGAGGTGCGTTGGTTTGAAACTCCAGCTTGTTTTGTTTGGCATACTCTCAATGCTTATGAGGAAGGAGATGAGGTTGTATTGGTTGCTTGTCGGATGAACTCTACTAATGTATTTGTGACTGATGAGAGCGATCGCCTCCCTGATGGAGATATTCCTTATTTACATCGTTGGCGGTTTAACTTGAAAACTGGAGAAGTAAAAGAGGAACAGCTAGATGATGTACCTTCTGAATTTCCCCGTGTCAATGAAGAATTATTAGGGCGAAAGACGCGGTATGGTTATTCGGCAAGAATGGCACCAGGAACTTTTCCTCTATTTGATGCTTTGATTAAATATGACTTGGATACAGGGAAGTCGGAAACTTCTGAGTTTGGTAAAGGGCGTTATGGTGGAGAGGCAGTCTTTGCTCCTCGACTGAATGCTAGTAGCGAAGATGATGGTTGGTTGGTGACTTATGTTTATGATGAAAATACTCAGACGTCTGAGTTAGTAGTGGTGAATGCTCAGGATATTAGTGGGGAAACTGTAGCGCGAGTGATTATTCCACAGCGAGTGCCTTATGGTTTTCATGCTGCTTGGGTTACAGAGGCGCAGTTGAGTTAAATATTATAGCACTACAAAAAAGTGTTAGGGAATTAATAAAATTGAAATCCTTAACTAATAGTTTTGTCTGAATAAATGAAGCGCGGGGTGAAAATAATCCCCGCTTAATTTCTTGTTTTTGGCTTGATTAAATTCATCAAAAAATCACTTTAACTGACTTATTAATTTCTGTATTAACAGACCTTGTTCTTGAAGTTGATGACTTTGTTCTTTAACTTGATTTTCTAAAGTTATAATTCTTTGCTCTAGAAATTTTACCTGTTGTTTTAAGTCTTGCTGTTCAGGTTCTATTCCTGTTTCTGTTTTCTTATTAGTACCACCATTAAATGCTGTAACAACTTGTTTCCAACTGCGACTACTCAGTTTAATATTATGAACATCTTTGAGATGTTTATATGCAGTATTACAATTTTTGAAACGTGCCTTTAAAGATGTTTCTGTCCAACTATTTGATTCTTTGAGTAGTTCCCGATCCAAAATATTAGAAGGTGGAAGTTGAGCTTGAGATTTAACTAAATTAGTAGTTGTTGAATCTATCTCACTTTGAGCATAATTATAACCAACTTTCAGAGCAGTTTCAGCAATCATAAAAGAATTTTCGGTTAGTTCATCACCGAGTAATTGCATTTGATTAATACCCTTTTTGATGCTTTTAAGCTGCTGAGTAGTTTCTTGAAGTGATTCTGTTAGTTTACCCATATTCTTTTTCTATTTATTCTCTAGTAATTGACGATTAANCTATCTCACTTTGAGCATAATTATAACCAACTTTCAGAGCAGTTTCAGCAATCATAAAAGAATTTTCGGTTAGTTCATCACCGAGTAATTGCATTTGATTAATACCCTTTTTGATGCTTTTAAGCTGCTGAGTAGTTTCTTGAAGTGATTCTGTTAGTTTACCCATATTCTTTTTCTATTTATTCTCTAGTAATTGACGATTAATGTTAATTGGACTTTCTTCTTCCCAAATTATTGGATTGGGTTCTGCTGATTTCATGGGTATTAAATCTTTAAGATCAGTATTTAAAAGTCTGTTAGCAGCTTTCATTATAGCTCTAAAACGATCCAATCCTGACATGACGTTTTTGTTTTTCTCAATACTTTCATAAACAGATTCAAAATCAGTTATTAATTTCTTTGTTGCCTCCAATTGAATTGTTAAGTTGTCTACTTGGTTAGTTAGTTCATCTCCCTCTTGTTGTAATCTAGTATTTGTCTGAACACTATGGGATAATGCTTGTTTTAATTTCTGCTTTTCTAACTTATGTTGCTCAATTACCTTTAAAT
>NZ_LGSU01001296.1 GCF_002260545.1 Hydrocoleum sp. CS-953
TATAAAGCTGCTTTTTATTACTACAAATCTACATTCTACTATTTTAGATCGAGCAGCAAATATACAATAAATTTAACCTTTTTTCTATCTTTTAATTTGATGACTATTTGATTAAGTTAATATTAAGTTATCCATAGAGATTAATCAAAGAAAATATTAAGTAAAAATTAATTATATTTTTTCAATTACTCAATTAAAGAATATCTAAATCTTGATGAATGGTTTATAACAACTAATATCTATTACAATAAAAGTTGTAAAAGCTTAACAGGTAAAATTTTGCTTGAATAGGCGAAAAATTAAAATTAGACAACCTAACATCTTAAATCTATTATGTCTGCCAAAAAACTCACAGGTAACGAAATTCGCCAAAAGTTTCTCGACTTTTATGCACAACGGGAACACGCTATTTTACCTAGCGCATCTTTAGTTCCTGAAGACCCCACAGTATTACTCACTATTGCCGGAATGTTACCATTTAAACCCATATTTCTCGGACAACAACCCCGGAAATATCCCCGCGCTACCACTTCCCAAAAATGTATTCGTACCAACGATATTGAAAATGTTGGTCGCACTGCCAGACATCACACTTTTTTTGAGATGTTGGGTAATTTCAGTTTTGGCGACTATTTTAAACCAGAGGCGATCGCTTTCGCTTGGGAACTTTCTACAAAAACATTCGGTTTACCACCAGACCGTTTGGTTGTCAGCGTGTTCCGAGAAGATGATGAAGCGTTTGCAATTTGGCGCGACCAAATAGGTATTCCAGCACATCGCATTCAACGGATGGGAGAAGAAGATAATTTTTGGGCGTCTGGTCCGACGGGTCCCTGCGGTCCGTGTTCGGAAATTTATTATGATTTTCATCCAGAATTAGGGGATGAGAATATTGACTTGGAAGACGACAGCAGGTTTATCGAATTTTATAATCTGGTGTTTATGCAATACAACCGCGATGCACAGGGAAATCTCACTCCACTGGAAAACCGAAATATTGATACTGGAATGGGGTTGGAAAGAATGGCGCAAATATTACAAAAAGTGCCGAATAATTATGAGACTGACCTAATTTTTCCGATCATTAAAACTGCTGCGGATATTGCTGGTATCGACTATGGCAAAAGTGACGACAAAACTAAAGTTTCTCTGAAAGTCATTGGCGACCATGTGCGAGCAGTAGCTAATTTAATTGCTGATGGTGTAACCGCATCTAACGTTGGTAGGGGTTATATTTTGCGAAGGTTAATTCGGCGAGTTGTGCGTCATGGTCGTTTAATTGGAATTTCTGGGGAATTTACATCCAAAGTTNATTGCTGGTATCGACTATGGCAAAAGTGACGACAAAACTAAAGTTTCTCTGAAAGTCATTGGCGACCATGTGCGAGCAGTAGCTAATTTAATTGCTGATGGTGTAACCGCATCTAACGTTGGTAGGGGTTATATTTTGCGAAGGTTAATTCGGCGAGTTGTGCGTCATGGTCGTTTAATTGGAATTTCTGGGGAATTTACATCCAAAGTTGCTGAGACGGCGATCGCTCTTGCTGAGGATGTTTATCCAAATTTGCGGGAACGGGAAACTGCTATTAAAGCTGAGTTGGAACGGGAAGAGTCGCGCTTCTTGAAAACATTGGAGCGGGGTGAGAAATTGTTGGCAGAAGTTATGGCAAAACCAGAAACTCAGAAAAGCAAACAAATTTCTGGGGAAGATGCTTTCAAGTTGTACGACACTTATGGTTTTCCCCTGGAGTTGACTCAGGAAATAGCTGAGGAAAATGGTTTGACTGTTGATGTGAGTGGGTTTGAGTCAGAAATGGAACAAGCGAAAATTATCGCTCAGTTAGCACATCAAACTATTGACTTGACTGCCGAGGGTGGAGTCAAATTAGATGTTGACAAAACGGAATTTTTAGGGTACACAGATTTGACTTCCCCTGCACAGGTGATGGCATTAATAGCTGATGGGAAACAGGTTGAGGATGCTGAAACGGGTACTCAAGTGCAAATTGTACTTGACAAAACGCCTTTTTATGGTGAGTCTGGAGGTCAAATAGGCGATCGCGGTTATCTAACTGGGGATAATGTGGTTGTGCGGATAGAGGATGTGCAAAAGCAGAATAATATTTTTGTGCATTTCGGTTCCGTGGAAAAGGGAACGTTAGAGTTAGGAATGACGGTGAATGCTGAAATAGATGGTGTTTGTCGCCGTCGAGCGCAGGCCAACCATACGGCAACTCATTTGTTACAAGCAGCTTTGCGGTCTTTGGTAGACTCATCAATTTCTCAAGCGGGTTCCTTGGTATCTTTTGACCGTTTGCGGTTTGATTTTAATTGTCCGCGGGGGTTGAAACCGGAGGAAGTTGTGCAAGTGGAAGCACAGGTGAATAGTTGGATAGCTGAAGCACATCCGGCGACAGTTGCGGAAATGCCGTTGGAAGTAGCAAAGGAAAAAGGAGCAGTTGCCATGTTTGGGGAAAAATATGCCGATGTGGTGCGGGTAGTTGACTATCCCGGAGTGTCGATGGAATTATGTGGAGGAACTCATGTGAATAATACGGCAGAAATTGGGATGTTTAAAATTATTTCTGAAGCTGGTATTTCCTCTGGGGTGCGCCGTATAGAAGCGGTGGCAGGTTTGGCAGTTTTAGATTATTTGAACGTCCGGGATGTTGTGGTTAAGGAATTGAGCGATCGCTTTAAGGCAAAACCGGAGGAGTTATCGGAGCGGGTAAGTAACTTACAGCAGGAGTTGAAGGAGTCGCAGAAACAGTTGGAGGCGTTGAAAGGGGAGTTAGCGGTTGCTAAGTCAGACCAGTTATTGGGGAATGCTGAGACTGTCGGTGAGTTTCAGATATTAGTAGCGGAAATGCCTGGAGTTGATGCCGAAGCGTTGAAGACAGCAGCAGAGAGGTTGCAACAAAAGTTGGGCGAGAGTGCTGTGGTATTGGGTTCCGGAACAGAGGGGAAAGTCAGTTTAGTTGCTGCTTTNGTGAGTTTCAGATATTAGTAGCGGAAATGCCTGGAGTTGATGCCGAAGCGTTGAAGACAGCAGCAGAGAGGTTGCAACAAAAGTTGGGCGAGAGTGCTGTGGTATTGGGTTCCGGAACAGAGGGGAAAGTCAGTTTAGTTGCTGCTTTTAGTAAGTCTGTGAATGGTAAAGGTTTGCAAGCAGGGAAATTTATTGGCGGGATAGCGAAAATGTGTGGAGGAGGCGGCGGCGGCCGTCCGAACTTAGCGCAAGCAGGGGGTCGCGATCCGAGTAAGTTGAAGGAAGCGTTGGACAGTGCGAGGGAGTTGTTGGTTGATGGGTTGAGGTAAATTTTTGACCACTATATTGTAGGTTGGGTTGAGGAACCCGAAACCCAACATAACCCAACTTACTTAACATAAACATATATAGGTTCTTGTTGGGTTGCGCTGCGGCTTAACCCAACCTACATTATTATTACTAAATTATCCAAATATGGTATTAGTAGTTTAGGTTATTTTTGTATATTTAAAGTGGGTTAATACCTAAACTAAAAATTATGTATTTAGCAGTTTTAAAACTCTACAATATTTGAATTATCTTTACTATTACTCTTAATAATATCTCGCGTTTTTTCAAACTCGATAGGTTTAAGTTTTTTAGGTGGTTCTAGTTCCTGAGAAGGTTCAGGTTTTTTAGGTGGTTCTAGTTCCTGAGAAGGTTCAGGTTTTTTAGGTGGTTCTAGTTCCTGAGAAGTTTCAGATGATTTTTGATTTAAGTTATCACTTTGTTCTGAATTATTAGACATATAGATTATTAAACTAATGGAAAAAGACAATTCTGAAAAAGACAATTCTAATATACAACTCATTTATGAATATGCCAAGCAGGTTTTAGAAGATATAGATTCTAGCCAAAACACACTAAACACTAAGTTAGGAGCGGTTATTGCTTTTGATGGTTTGATGATTCGCTTTTTATCAGATTTACCAGATGATTCCCTCGTTTTAAATNTATAGATTATTAAACTAATGGAAAAAGACAATTCTGAAAAAGACAATTCTAATATACAACTCATTTATGAATATGCCAAGCAGGTTTTAGAAGATATAGATTCTAGCCAAAACACACTAAACACTAAGTTAGGAGCGGTTATTGCTTTTGATGGTTTGATGATTCGCTTTTTATCAGATTTACCAGATGATTCCCTCGTTTTAAATCTACCAGATATGGACATTTATTTAAACTGTAAAATGTGTTTATATCTAAAGATACTGAGTTATTGTAGCTTAATTATTTCTTTAATTTTTGGATTACGGGGATATCAACCAAAAAAAGGAGGAGAAATTATAATGCCTGAAGAGTTGATTGAAAGGTGTCTTAATATTACTGAAGAGCATTATCGGCTTTCGTTAATTAAGTTTTGGAACAATTCAATTAAAGAGTTAGCTGACCTTAGAGATGNGTTTATATCTAAAGATACTGAGTTATTGTAGCTTAATTATTTCTTTAATTTTTGGATTACGGGGATATCAACCAAAAAAAGGAGGAGAAATTATAATGCCTGAAGAGTTGATTGAAAGGTGTCTTAATATTACTGAAGAGCATTATCGGCTTTCGTTAATTAAGTTTTGGAACAATTCAATTAAAGAGTTAGCTGACCTTAGAGATGCTGAAGCTAAAATCTTAAAACGAGCAGTTTTATTTCTTGGTTTTGCAGTTATTCTATCAGCAATAGATGTGATATTAGCATCAATACTTAAATATATTGTTTGTATTTTAATTCTCATTATCAACAATTAATATATGAAAAGGTAAGAGCGATCGCTAACAATATGTTAAAATCGAAATAAGTCTATTTAAGCATTCTTAAATAAGAATTGTACTTAAATACGACTCCAAACCAGACTATAGAAGAAATAAAAGCCCTGATATTTCAATTACCTATTATAAATTTTCGTTGAAACCTAATCTGTAGGTTTAGTATATGAATGTTTTTGTTGGGTTGCGTTGTCGCTTAACCCAACCTACAAATATTAAGTTATTTTAGAATAGTAAATACTAGAAAAGTAATCAGGAAATTTTAAAGATATGCTTGATATAACAAAAAATTTTAAAGTTATTGTTCCTAAAAATTGGACTCCAAAGCAGAAGGGAGATTTTTGGGAAAAGACAGTAGCAGACTTGTTTAGGCAGCTGAGATTGGAAGTATCTGAACNGGAAATTTTAAAGATATGCTTGATATAACAAAAAATTTTAAAGTTATTGTTCCTAAAAATTGGACTCCAAAGCAGAAGGGAGATTTTTGGGAAAAGACAGTAGCAGACTTGTTTAGGCAGCTGAGATTGGAAGTATCTGAACGTATAAGCTTTACAGGTAGTGAAATAGATGTTTTAGCTGAAAACAAAGAAACTAATGAGAGAGCCTTTATTGAATGTAAATTTTATACAAAAGGTACTATTAGTGCGGAAGTTATAGATAAGTTACTAGGCAAAGCTTATCGTAAAAATACTAAGAAAGTATATTTAGCTTGTAGTGCTGAATTTGGGGGAGATGCCAAAGGTGTAATAAAAGAACTAAAAGAGGAGTATCAAGATCCAAATTATTATGGAATTAGGGCTGAATTTTGGGGACCAGAAAAACTAGCTGAAGTATTTATGGATATTAAATCCATCAAATTACCTGATTGGAATAAATATCATATTAGTAAGTTTAATACAGCTACCCTATTAGTTACTCCTTCAGAAATTTTATGGGTAGTTGAAGAAATAAGTGAAGGAACTACATCTCGTGCAGTTATTTTTCCAACAAAAGAAGATCAAGAAATCACAAATATAGAAGAACTAAAAAGCGATTTTAACAGCAATGATTTTTTGTCTGGTCTTCCAATAATTGATAGTAAGACAATTCAGAAAGAATCATTAAAAATACCAACTGTTTCTGTGTCAGAATTGACTCAAGAAGTAGTATCACAAATGGGTAAAGCAGAAAGCTTTGATGACTATAGTCGTCCATGTAATCCAAATTATTTTGTTGGGCGTAAAGAATTAAAAGATAAATTTTGGCAATTTGTAAAAAATGTCAAAGATGCTAAAACTTCAACAAGAATAGTTGCTTTTTCTGGTAATTCAGGTTTAGGGAAATCCTCCCTAGTTATTAAACTAGAAGCAGAATCTCGTGACAAATATAATGATTTTTATCTGTATCAAGTTGATGTGAGGTCGGCACAAAGTTCTCTCTTTGTTTTGAGAGCATTGCAGAAAGCAATTCAAAAATCTATAGATGATAATTTTATTAATTTACCTGGTCATAAAGTACAATTTGGCGGTCTCGAACAACCCTTCTTTAACGACCATTCTCTTAATAAAATTATAGAGCAACTGAGAAGTAATAATCGAGTTTTAATCATTTTCTTCGATCAATTTGAACACCTATTTACAACAAAACCTTTATTCGGCGTATATGAAAGATTTCAAAAATTAGCTTATGAAATTGATGAGCTAGAAGAAAATATTATTTTATGTTTCTGCTGGAGAACAGGTATAATGATTCCAGATGGGCATAAAGCTTATCATTTATGGCATAATTTAGAGGATAAAATAGAAAAATTTGAAGTAAAAAAATTCGCAGATAAAGAATCAGAAGAACTTCTCAAACAGTTCAACTTAGAAGACAACACACTCCAGGAATGGCTGATAGAACATTGTCAGGATTTACCTTGGCTACTAAAAAAGACTTGTAGTCATATATCTAAAAAACCTAAGCTTAAATCATCTTTTAAAAGTCAAATTGATATCAAAAAACTTATCAAAAAACTTTTCGATCAAGATTATGATAAATGTACTTCTCCAAAACAGAAAAAATGCTTAAAATATTTAGCTGAGAATACTATAATTGATAAAACTAAGCTTGTAGATCAATTCGGCTACGACATTGTTAATTACTTAGAAGACAAAAGATTAATAATTAGTTCTGGTCTAAACTACACAGTTTACTGGGATTTATTCAGGGAATATCTTGCAGAAGGAAAGTTACCAGAAATACATTTAGACTTTGATTACATACCTAAGTATAACATCAATAAACCACTAGAAGTTTTTGATTTAATAGCTTCAAAAGGTGCAGAAGGAATAAAATATACAGAAATATTAAAGTTAAAAAATAAAATACCACAAGGTACTTTAAAAAATATTAGAGATGATTTAAGAAGATTGGGATTAGTTGAATATAAAAGCCCAATCTTAAAGATCAATAGTGATTTATTAGGAAAAACCGATTCAGACTCAGAAATAGCAAATTATTTAGCAAATATACTGAATGAACATATCGTCATCAAAGAAATATATCAAANAGTTGAATATAAAAGCCCAATCTTAAAGATCAATAGTGATTTATTAGGAAAAACCGATTCAGACTCAGAAATAGCAAATTATTTAGCAAATATACTGAATGAACATATCGTCATCAAAGAAATATATCAAAACAATAAACCAGGAACTATGATTACTTCATATAAACTTCGCCAAATTATTGCCAAGCTATACGATTTGCCGATGGATAATAAAAAGAATAGAACGGTCAATCATTATAGGACTAGAATGATTTCTTGGTTCTATTTCGCAGGACTTCTAGAAAAAGGAGCGGGTAACAATATAAAAGTACCAAATGGTACGAGTAAACAAAAGGGAAAACGGAAAAATGAAGAACACCAACAACTCTCACTATTCTAAATCTTCTCACAATCAGAACATTTAGAAGGATGAAGAAGAGTTAGAAAGTTGAAAAACTTATTTATTTCTTGTTTTTGCAACTATTATATCAGCATTAGATGTGATATTGGCATCAATAATTGAATAAATTGGCTACATTATTTGCAAGAAAGGAGAAAAATTAAATGAAGTTACTGGTAAAAAATTTTGGTCCAATTCGGAACAATACTCAGACAATTGACTTATCTAAAAAGTTTTACGTTTTTGTCGGTCAAAACAATAGTGGAAAAACTTACATTTCTCAACTGTTATGGGCAATTTTTAATCGAGACTTAATTAATAAATTTGGAGGTAATTATCAATTATCCATTATCAATTAATGAATTCTTCCTTTAAACCCAAATCTCTGTACTCTATATTAATTAAAACTGCTATAGTTATGTCTAAAACATCTACAATTATCTGTTAGAATATGTCTATTATTTGTATTCCAAAATTAGTTATGAATGCTTTCATGTTTATATCCTTATTTATCTAAAACTTACGCACCCCAACCAAAAAAACCGGGTTTATTACCCTAATTTAATGCTTGATATTGCCAATTTTAGTTCATAAACCCGGTTTCTGCGTAAGTCCTTTTGTCGTTTAATACCCCACTGTCTACACGGTGTATAGAATTGCTGTGGGTTTTAGTTCCCTTAGTCCTCCTTCTTTCTTCTTTCTTCTTCCTTACTTCAATTCAATTGTAATTTTACCAAAATGGGAACCTGTTTCCATATAACTCAATGCTTCTGGAGCTGACTCAAATGGAAATACGCGATCGCAAACCGGACGTAATTTCTGCACATTTATTGCTTTATTCATCGTCTCAAACATTTGACGCGAACCGACAAAAATACCCTGTATGCGTACTCCTTTCATTACTGCGGGTAAAGGATTAAATTCTCCTTGCGTTCCTGCCAATACACCTATTAAACTTATTTTACCTCCCATTCTTACTGCTTTCAAAGACTTACTCAAAGTATTTGCTCCACCAACTTCCACAACATAGTCAACTCCGACTCCCTCAGTCAACGCCAACACTTGTTTCTCCCATTTAGGCACACATTTATAATTAATGACATCAGATGCACCTAACTGTTTCACCCGCTCCAATTTTTCATCACTACTGGAAGTTGCAATGACTCGCGCTCCTGCCATAACTGCAAACTGTAAGGCAAACAAGGAAACTCCACCTGTTCCCATTACTAACACTGTTTCCCCTGGTTTTAAACCTGCTTCTATTAAAGCGTGCCAAGCAGTTACTGCAGCACAAGGTAAAGTTGCTGCTTCTGTATCAGATAAGTGAGCAGGAATATTTACCACCCCATTTTCAGACAAGACTACATATTCTGCTAACATTCCATCAACTTCACCACCCAAAGCTGACCTTGCTGCTTCTGTAGTCAAATTACCTGATAACCATTTCTGCAGAAAAATGCCAGCGACTCTATCTCCCGGTTTCACTCTGGTGACACCTTCTCCTACTGACACAACTTCTCCAACTCCATCGGAACATGGAATAACAGGTAAAGGTAAATGGGGGTTGTAAAGACCTTTAACCATTAAAATATCTCGATAGTTAAGGGAAACTGCTGTGACTCTGACTAAAACTTCTCCAAATTTTGGTTGTGGTTGTGGTTTTTCAGTACAGACTAATTTACCAAATTCCTGAATTACAAAAGCTTTCACAAAGTTCTCCTATTTAAAAA
>NZ_LGSU01001297.1 GCF_002260545.1 Hydrocoleum sp. CS-953
CCATAGTTTAATACAGAATCTTTGTAACCAAGAACGAACAACTAAATTGTAAGCTGCTTCTGCTAAGATAGCTGTTAGAATTGACTGCATCAGGATGGTACTAGCAACATACTATGTATTATTATGTAATCTCTCTATAGTTTTTCTGTATTGTTCAACCAGTTCTATAGAAGACTGGGAACCTGAGACTCCAAACATAAATGTTAATAGTCTTGAATATAGTAAAGTATGCATAATCTAAACTCCTCAAGTGATAAGCTATTTAGCATTTAAACAAGTATATATTCAATTTTTGTTAAAGGTAATAGGCAACAGGCAATATAAAATCTAAATGATTCTTAGCTTATACACAAGCTTGGTTAATTTTTCTATAAAAGGGAAGTGTGGCAGAATAAATACCCAAAATAAAATAATCAGGTTGTTATGAGAACTAAATTTAATATTATAACCTAATTATTGATATTTATCAAACTACAAATTGTCAAACAAAAAGGCAGGCAAAAGCCCACCTAAAACAAAATTATATTGTCTAACTATTGGACAATAGTAACTAAGATAACATTGCCATTACACCACCAACAAAGGTTTGCAAATTATCCACTAAAGCAGTAGTAATTCCATGAGTAAAAGGTAAACTATCAATTACCATTACTAAACACAACAACATCATGTAATAAATGGAATACTTAAAGAGCGATCGCGCCACATCTTTATTATCAGGCTCCTTCAACAACTCCCAAGCTTTCTTAATAAAAATTGCACCAAGGTAAGTTGCTAATACTCCATAAACTGCTCCACTTGTATGCAATGGATAAACTAGCAATAGTGTCATCGGAATCAAAATCAGAGTGTAAACCCAAATCTGTCTAGCTGTTTCCTCATTTCCTTCAATTACAGGTAACATTGGTACACCCACTTCCTTATATTCATCACGAATATAAATTGCTAATGCCCAAAAATGAGGAGGAGTCCAGACAACAATTATGGCAAACAGTAACCAAGCTGCCCAACTTAATTCTCCTGTAACAGCAGCCCAACCTACCAATGGAGGAATAGCACCAGCAGCACCACCAATGACAATATTTTGAACACTGTGACGTTTTAACCAGTGAGTGTAAATAGCAACATAAAAAACTATTCCAGACATTGCCAACAGTGCAGCTAGTAAATTAGCAAAAACTGTCAGCAAAGTAAATGATATAGCTGCCAGAGTCAATGCAAAAATCAGAGCATGACGGGGTTGAACTCTCCCAGATGGAATAGGACGCCAGCGAGTACGCTCCATAATATAGTCAATATCGCTGTCGTAGATACAGTTGATAGTATTAGCTGCACCTGAAGCTAAAGTTCCACCAACTAATGTAATGAATAACAGAAGGGGAGAAACTTCTCCTTTTGCACCCAACCACATTCCGGCTGCAGTTGTTATCAATAGCAGCAGAATAATGCGGGGTTTTGTGAGTTGATAATAGCTTTTAATTACTTGTAGAATATTGTCGTGACGTCGTGGAAGACTATGTGAAATAACTTCTTGCATGGATTCTTAATTTGTTAATTTTCTGTTGAAACTGGTTATTACTAGCGTGTCTAGGCTAAAATTGTGGGTAAATTTTTTGGTTGCTTAAACCTCTCCCCCGACCCCTCTCCTGCAAAGAGAGGGGAGCCATACTCCCTCTTAGATCCTCCCCCCCTTTCAAAGGGGGGTAAGGGGGGATAGGAAGCGCATTCGGAGGTTAGGTTTTTTTGCATTAGTCCTAAGCAATATAAAAACGGATATTAGTGCCAGTTAATTTTTGATGTTAGCCAGTTTGAAAAGTTTAGTTACTTGTATAGCACTACGCATCTAGGTTATATCAAGTCTGATTTCCGGTAGTATCGGTGTAAAAAAGCATAGAAACCGGGTTTGTATTAAATGCTCTTGTACGGACGTTGCATGCAACGTCCCTACCATTGAACTCCAATAAACCCCGTTTCTTATAACAGGTCATCTTTAGATTACTTCTGCAGATAGCTAAGGTTTCTAATCTAATAACTCACAAAAGAGGGGTATATTACTGTATCTAGATTAACAATTAAGCTTTTGCAACTTGGCGATCGCGTAAAGCAATCACAGTAAAAGCTACTAAAGTTCCTAGTAATGCTGCTCCTATAGCTTGGTGAGATACAGTTAATAGCTCAATTTGCAGACGTAACCGGAATGTCATAACCCCCAAACCAATTTGAGCTAATACTAATAAACCAGACCAGTTTGCTAACTTTCGCAGCAGCGGATGTAAGGCAGAGGTGCGCCACGCCATTACTACTAATGTTAATGTTGTTAAAGTCGGAGGCACAACACCAAAAATGTGACTATTCATTACTGTACAAAGTTCGGCAATACCAAAGCATTGATGCAGTGCCCACTGAGAAGCAACTAATGCACCCATTAAACTTTGTAAATAGACGAAAATAGCAGCAGTTAATCCCACCCAAGGTAATTTACCAACGTTCCCAGTACCTTTGTATGGAATCATTGACATACCCATGACCAATAAAGTCATAAAGTAAAGTAAAGCCGTACCCAGATGAGCAGTCACAATATCAAAACGTAATAGTTGTGTTACTGTTAACCCACCAAGTACACCTTGGAAAACTATGAGACCTAAAGCAAAAGTGGATGTCCAGGGTAGCCAACTAGGTAGTTCCTGTCTGTGCCACCATGATAAACCCATCAGAGCGATAGCCCCAAAACCGATTAAACTTGCATCTAATCTATGGAACCATTCTAAAAATACCTGTAGGTTCATTTGTGCCATTGGTACTAACTTACCATAACACAACGGCCAGTCAGGACAAGCTAAACCTGCATTCATCACTCTGGTAGCACTACCAATAGCCATCAATATTAGGGTGGCTACACATAGTTTCCATACTAAACCACGAATGCGTTCCCGTGCTGGAGACTGAGAGTAAATAATTTCATTGTTATTTAAAACAGAGTTGGCCATAAATTTTACATTTTATTGTTACTAATTTAACGAAATACTAAGTATTGACAAAGAGAGAAAGGTGAATGATTTTTGTTACTATAAAGGATAGTATTTCTATAATTGTAGAGCTTTAGAAAGTTTTCTGATTTTAATGTTTCTTCACAGTTTATTGCTTTTCGGAGGAATTTTAAAGTCAAAANTTATTGTTACTAATTTAACGAAATACTAAGTATTGACAAAGAGAGAAAGGTGAATGATTTTTGTTACTATAAAGGATAGTATTTCTATAATTGTAGAGCTTTAGAAAGTTTTCTGATTTTAATGTTTCTTCACAGTTTATTGCTGTATATGTTACCAATTTCCAAAAAAGTTTATTTTTAACTTTTTCTCCTTTTTCAAACCAGTAAAATATGAACTTTAAGAGTACACAATTTAATTTTAACTTTTTTGAGCCAAAGTGTGGGGTAGTTTTTCAGTGCAATAGTTAAAATAAAATAAACTTTGCCTAGAGAAATTATAGATAAAATGGAGAGAACCTAAAATCTTCCTAAAAAGTAACAATTATATCTAGTTATAGGTAGATGGTTAGTTTAAGCTAAGTAGTTGAGTATGACAACAAGTCACAGACTCTTCTACCTAGGTTATGGTTAACAACTGAAACTAAAAATAGTGAAGTTTTGAACCTAATTAAACCAAGTTAAGTAGACAGAGTTTCCACATACAAATTTTAAGTTTGTGGAGAAAATAACTTATAGACTGCGAGAACCTGATTTTCTGGGAAATATCAAAGCAGTATCCAAAACTAAAACCTGAGATTTGGATAAGTTTGGTTAAGTTCACTAGAACAACAAAATAACCTAAGTAAAATGGAAGAAAAAGAAAAAGTACCAGTCTCAATAATAACTTTAGTAGTTGGTATAGTAATCACCATAATTAGCGTATGGGCAGGTCAACATCATGGTCTTCTGCCAGAGCAAGCTTCCGAACAAGCGCCTCTGGTTGATAGATTTTTTGATGTAATGTTTACTATAGCAGCAGGTCTATTTCTAGTAGTAGAAGGCACAATTGTCTTTTGCGTAATTAAATTTCGTCAGCGCAAAGGAGATGATGGGGATGGTGCTAGCTTTAGAGAAAATTTACCATTAGAAATATTTTGGACTGCGATTCCATCTATAATTGTTATTGGTCTTGGCATCTATAGTGTAGATGTATACAGACAGATGGGTGGATTCGATCCAAGTGGTACAATGATGATGAGCCATCATCATTCCTCATCTCACCAGCAAGTGGCGAAAATGCCTGGGGCTGCTATTGCTGCTCCTATGATTGCAGATGCTGAAGGAATGGAATCAACAGAAGTAGCTGAAAAAGTGGCTAACAAATATGGTTTGGGAGCAACTCCTGAAGAGGGAGGAAAACCAGCAGATGTGGTAGTTGACATCACCGGTGTTCAATATGGTTGGTTGATGAACTATGCCGATAGTGGTGTCATGGCAGGAGAATTACATATTCCTGTAAACAAGGATATCCAAATCAACCTTTCTGCTAATGATGTAATTCATGCTTTCTGGATACCTGCTTTCCGTCTGAAGCAAGATGCAATTCCTGGTAAAGATACCCAATTACGTTTTACAGCTAGTCAAACAGGAGTATATCCAGTTTATTGTGCTGAACTTTGTGGTGCTTACCACGGAGCAATGAGAACAACTGTTGTTGTTGAAACCCAAGAAGAATATGAAGCTTGGATAACAGAAAATACTTTTGCTCAAAAACCAGAATTGAATCAAGCTGTAGCAGTAAATACTGCTGATTTATCAGAGTCGGAATATCTTACACCCTACTCTCAGGAGATGGGAATTGATTCCGAAACATTAAATCAAATTCATCCAGCTTATCATTAAAAAAACGTTCTAGGATTTGGTAGAACAATCAATCAAATCAAATCCCTTGACTTTGGAGAAGAAAATTCTACCATCAGTATTGGTAAAACTCCAAGTTTTGTAGGGGTTTGGAGACAAAACCCCTACGTTCTGAACTCAGAGGTACTGATAACTGATGTACTGACAGTTCGCGTTTGCGGAGCATTCCGGAACGGAAACTGTCACTACTAGACGTTGCATGCAACGTCCCTACACCGATAACTGAAATGACACAAACACAAATTCCTTTAGATACTCAAGAATCACAACCGGAAAAATCACATCCGGAAGCCTGGAAGTGGTATCACTACTTCGGCTATAACATAGACCATAAGGTAATTGGCATTCAATATCTAGTTACTGCCTTCTTCTTTTATCTGCTCGGTGGTCTAATGGCAATGGGTCTAAGAGCTGAACTCTATACACCAGACCCAGACGTTCTCGATCCAAATGTCTATAACTCTTTCCTAACAAACCACGGCACGATAATGATTTTCCTGTGGATCGTGCCTGCTGCTATCGGTGGTTTCGGTAACTATCTCGTTCCCCTAATGGTGGGAGCAAGAGACATGGCGTTTCCAAACCTGAACGCCATTGCCTTCTGGCTCAACCCTCCTGCTGGAGCATTATTAATTGCAAGTATAGCTTTGGGAGGAGCGCAAAGTGGTTGGACAGCATACCCCCCACTCAGCATTATCACCAATAACGCGGGACAATCTTTATGGATTCTCAGTATCGTGTTAGTGGGAACCTCCTCAATTCTGGGTTCGTTGAACTTTATCACCACAATCCTGAAAATGAAAGTTCCTAGCATGAAATGGGATCAACTTCCCCTATTTTGCTGGGCAATTCTCGCTACCTCCGTTTTAGCTCTCTGCTCCACTCCTGTTTTAGCAGCAGCTTTGGTAATGTTATTATTTGACATCAATTTTGGCACCGGCTTCTTTCGACCAGAGATGGGCGGTGATGTGGTCATCTACCAGCACTTATTTTGGTTCTATTCTCACCCCGCAGTTTATCTGATGATTCTGCCAATATTCGGCATTCTCTCAGAAGTTATTCCTGTTCATGCTCGTAAGCCAATATTTGGTTATAAAGCGATCGCCTATTCTAGTCTTGCTATTTGTGTAGTAGGTTTGTTCGTATGGGTTCACCATATGTTCACCAGTGGAACTCCTCCTTGGATGCGGATGTTCTTCACTATTTCTACTCTAATTGTGGCAGTTCCTACCGGAGTAAAAATCTTTAGTTGGGTAGCTACCCTCTGGGGTGGAAAAATTCGCTTCACCAGTGGAATGCTTTTTGCCATTGGTTTATTAGCAATGTTCGTTATGGGTGGACTTAGTGGTGTAACTATGGGAACAGCTCCCTTTGATGTTCACGTCCATGATAGTTACTATGTAGTAGCTCACTTCCATTACGTTCTATTTGGCGGGTCAGTGTTTGGTCTCTATGCAGGTATGTATCATTGGTTCCCCAAAATTACAGGTCGGATGTACAACGAAACCTGGGGTCGGATTCATTTTGTCCTCACCTTTATTGGTACCAACATGACATTCCTACCGATGCACGAATTAGGTTTACAGGGAATGCCACGTCGTATTGCCATGTATGACCCTAAGTTTGAATCTATCAACCATATCTGTACTTATGGGTCAATTATCCTTGGTTTATCTGTAATTCCATTCTTCATCAATATGGTTTGGAGTTGGATGTATGGGCCAAAAGCTGGCGATAATCCTTGGGGTGGTTTATCTTTGGAGTGGACTACTAGCTCACCTCCCATCATTGAAAACTGGGAAGTATTGCCAGTGGTTACTTATGGTCCTTATGATTTTGGCTCGAAGAAAACTCTTGGTATTCGAGAGCGGTTCAAGCTGATTTCTCAACCAAGTTCCAAGGTTAAGGAAACAGGTGTACCTGTGTCTGAAGCTGATTCTTCATCCTTATATAGTGGTTCTGGTGATTCTCAGAATCCTCCAGGGGACAATTAGAAAAGAGGGAATAGGTAGGGACGTTGGATGCAATGTCCTTACAGAGTAGTAATAGTGCTTTAGATCATTGGGGGCAGGTTTATCTAATCAAATGTGAAAACTCATAAATTGAAACAGGAAACCCGCCCCTACTATTGCAACATTTTAGGTGTGTCACCCCAGTAGNATTAGAAAAGAGGGAATAGGTAGGGACGTTGGATGCAATGTCCTTACAGAGTAGTAATAGTGCTTTAGATCATTGGGGGCAGGTTTATCTAATCAAATGTGAAAACTCATAAATTGAAACAGGAAACCCGCCCCTACTATTGCAACATTTTAGGTGTGTCACCCCAGTAGTAGACCGACAGAGCTAAAACTGTGCATTAGGGACTAGGGTAGGGACGTTGCATAACAAAAATGCGTTTCATGTCGCGCAGCGTTAACGAAGTTGTGCGTTAGCTAAACGTCCGTACGGGAGAAAGAAACGGTCCAGTAGGGTGCGTTTTGCTGCGCAATATGTTTCGGCTAAGAGCCGACATGAATGCGGAGCATTCCGTCAGGAAAAAGCCAAGCGTAACGCACCGTAATAGTAGACCGAAACACCTAAAATGATAAGTTCCGACAGATTGCTAAATCCCTTTTATAGTCGGAATTTAGGCCGTAAATACGCACCCTACTCGACTCAACTATCCAACTTCAAAAATCAATTTTGTTTATCTAGGTACAGGAGATTATGCAAGGTTCAACAATTGAGACAACTAATAATTTAGTTGATACTTCAGTTCATTCGGCATCAGTAGAAGCAGGTCATCACGAAGAACATCAGGATTTAAGAGTTTTCGGATTATTAACATTTCTCGCTTCTGAGTCTTTGATGTTTGCAGGGTTATTTGCTGCTTATTTAATTTATCGAGCAAATGCAGGAGTTTGGCCTCCTGAAGAAACAGAGGTAGAGTTATTATTGCCGACAATTAACACTATTATTCTGGTTTCTAGTAGTTTTGTGATTCACAAGGGCGATACTGCAATTAAAAAGAATGATATCTCAGGAATGCGCTTATGGTATTTAGTTACAGCAATCATGGGTATCATTTTCTTAGGTGGTCAGGTTTATGAGTACATGACTTTGGGTTATGGTCTGACTACTAATGTCTTTTCCAACTGTTTTTATGTGATGACTGGTTTCCACGGTCTCCACGTTTTTGTTGGTGTATTGCTAATTCTTGGTGTGTTATGGCGTTCTCGTCGTGCTGGTCATTACAACGAAGAAAAGCACGTTGGTATTGAGATGGCAGAAATTTATTGGCACTTTGTTGATATTATCTGGATNACTTTGGGTTATGGTCTGACTACTAATGTCTTTTCCAACTGTTTTTATGTGATGACTGGTTTCCACGGTCTCCACGTTTTTGTTGGTGTATTGCTAATTCTTGGTGTGTTATGGCGTTCTCGTCGTGCTGGTCATTACAACGAAGAAAAGCACGTTGGTATTGAGATGGCAGAAATTTATTGGCACTTTGTTGATATTATCTGGATTGTTTTGTTCACTTTACTTTATATTTTGACTCAATTTTAATCCAGATATTTCTGTCGATAAATTATATCAACTTTTGCTAAAACCTTTGTAGGGATGTTCTATAAAACATCCCTACATTTTTTTTCATGTATGCTTAATTCAGTATAAAAAAATTTTCTCCCTTCTCCCCTTTTCTTTCCTCTACCTTCTTTATTTATCAACGTCGGAATTCTGTTCGCTCAATATAATAAACTCTCAAACTAGGTTCACCTTCTACTAATTCACTAAATTTCTCTACTATACTTTTCGCATAAGGAGTTGCTAAGTGCTTATCAAGGGAGCCTCTACTTTTCCACTCTTCAAAAAATATAAATGAATTGGGATAAGTGGTTTCTTCATAAACATTATAACTAAGATTACCAGGTTCATTTCTTGTTTGTTTAGTAGCTTCTGTAGCTAGTTTGATAAATTCTTCTCGTTTCTCTGGTTTAACAACAAATCTTGATGATAGTGCCACAGGTAATCCCATGAATTCTGTTCGAGGTTGTTTGGGAGCTTGACTTACTTGACTGTTTTTTAGTTTATTTTTTTTGTTTGCCAATACTGGTTTTTCATTACTATTATTAGCGACAGTTGTTTCTGTAGTTGAGACTGGTGTTGATGATAAATTCTCACTACTATTGGTATTTTCTACCTGAGATTCACAGCCAAGCAAGCATCCGAAAATTAATCCGCCAATTATTAATTTTTGTGCTGATACTAAACGTAGGTTACGCTCAATTTTTTGATAATTAAACATATATATTTACTCCCTTCTTTTATTGTTTACAGTGTTTTTTCAATAATAAAACTATGATAAATTTATCTCTAACATTCTAGACACTATTAATATAGTAATCCTAAATTGGTTGTGACAGTTTTTATAATATAATAGTTAATTTAACCTGAAAACTTTGAAAATTATGACTCTTGTACGGGCGATTTCGTAGGTCATGCTCCTAATTGCGCTAATCGCCTCTACAACGCCTAACTCCTAACTACTACCAAAATATTACAAC
>NZ_LGSU01001298.1 GCF_002260545.1 Hydrocoleum sp. CS-953
GTTATTAGAAGACGTAATGGGAGACGAGTAAACTTAATTCAAGGTTTTATTGCTGCTGGGGTGTTACCTTCTGAAGTTTTGAACGGGTGGCAACAACGGTTAAATGATTCCAACTTTGAGTTACCCTCTGGGTATTGGTTGGAAGTTGCTGGAGAGTCGGAACAACAAGGTAATACTGAAGCAAATTTGTTTTCTACACTGCCTCTTGTATTTTTGTTAGCAACTTCAATTTTAGTTTTATCCTTAAATTCCTTCCGAGCAACTGCCATTATTGGCGGAGTCGCCATTTGTGCTATTGGTTTAGGATTTTTCAGTTTATGGTTATTTGGTTATCCCTTCGGTTTTATGAGTCTCATCGGCACATTTGGTTTAGTGGGAGTTGCCATTAATGACTCAGTAGTAGTTTTAGCTGCCATTCTGGAAGACTCNGGTTTTATGAGTCTCATCGGCACATTTGGTTTAGTGGGAGTTGCCATTAATGACTCAGTAGTAGTTTTAGCTGCCATTCTGGAAGACTCCGAAGCATCCATAGGCAACCGTCGAGCTATGCGTCAAGTCGTCATGGGTTCCACTCGTCATGTAGTTGCCACAACCTTAACCACAATGATCGGGTTTGTTCCTTTGTTGGTACAAGGTGGTAGTTTTTGGCCTCCTTTGGCGGTGGCGATCGCTGGTGGTGTTGGTGGTTCGACTCTTGTTGCTCTCTATTTGGTTCCCTGTTGTTATTTACTTCTGGCGAATTTTGGTAGAAGTAATCAAGGAGTAGGATCAAAAGTGTAGGAAATGTGGGAAGTTTCTCGAAGTAGCGGGAGCAAGATGCTCCCACTTTTCCCTAGACCAAGATAATTTACTCAGGACTTACGCAAAACATGAAAATATACACCACCTGTAGGGGTTAACGGCCGTTAACCCCTACTAGATATAGTGGCTATGCGTAAGTNGACTTACGCAAAACATGAAAATATACACCACCTGTAGGGGTTAACGGCCGTTAACCCCTACTAGATATAGTGGCTATGCGTAAGTCCTGTTACTATAGAATTTATAGCAATCCTTTGTTGCATGAAAGTAGCGATAGAATATCTGCTAGGCACATGAAACGCGGAGCAACTGTGGCAGCTATATCGCTCTCTTTTCCGAGATTGATATTTTATAGCGCTACGCGAAGCGTGAATAGGGAACAGGGAACACTTAACTAGGAACAGAAGATTGTAAAAGGGTTTTCCTACGGAATGCTGCGCAAACAGGATTTAACAATGTCCTAACCTATTTGCGTAGTGCTATATTCATCTATTGGACAATAGTTGATGTTTCATTCATNGTGGCAGCTATATCGCTCTCTTTTCCGAGATTGATATTTTATAGCGCTACGCGAAGCGTGAATAGGGAACAGGGAACACTTAACTAGGAACAGAAGATTGTAAAAGGGTTTTCCTACGGAATGCTGCGCAAACAGGATTTAACAATGTCCTAACCTATTTGCGTAGTGCTATATTCATCTATTGGACAATAGTTGATGTTTCATTCATCTGTTGGACAATAGACATCTCCAAAAATAAAAGATGAAATCAATTCAAGATATGAAATCAACAATTTCATTCCCTATTCCCTATTCCCTATTCCCTATTCCCTGACTTCTGCAAGAAGTCTAATAGTTACAGCAGTTTCCACGCATTATGAAGTACATATACGGAGCAAGTGTGGCAGCTATATATTTTCATGCAACAAAGCCGCAATCTATTATTAGACATCTGCAAAAATAAAAAATAAAATCAATTCTTATCCATAAATTATCAATTATTTCTTCTTGTTCCCTGTTAAGAGTTACCTGTTGCCTCTTTTCTGGAGAGGTCTATTGTAATATTTTTAGGACTTACGCAAAGAAATCCGGTTTCTACGATAAATTGTTGTTTTGAGCAATAGATTTCTACGAGAAACCGGGGAAAGGGGGGTTAACCTGCGTAAGTCCTAATTTTATTGCAGGGGTTTGTTATCCCAACCCCTACATTTTTCTATTGCGATATCCGCAATAAAAACAAATGTGACAAAACTAAGTCAAAATTCTCATTGCTATAAAATATAAACCTGATAGATTGTTTTAAGAGTCGAAAGATAACTATTAACTATTAACTCTTAACTGATAACTGATAACTGAAATGGCAACTTTATTTTATCAAAACTTGCGATTATTAATACTAACCATACTAATAATTTTAGTCTGGGGAATATCATCTTTTTTAACATTGCCACGACTTGAAGACCCAGAATTAACCTCCCGCTTTGCAGTCATCACAACTTTTTCGTCAGGAGCTGATGCGGAACAAGTAGAAACATTAATCACAGAAAAAATNATAACTGAAATGGCAACTTTATTTTATCAAAACTTGCGATTATTAATACTAACCATACTAATAATTTTAGTCTGGGGAATATCATCTTTTTTAACATTGCCACGACTTGAAGACCCAGAATTAACCTCCCGCTTTGCAGTCATCACAACTTTTTCGTCAGGAGCTGATGCGGAACAAGTAGAAACATTAATCACAGAAAAAATAGAAGAACAACTATTTGAAATAGAAGAAATTAAAACTACAAATTCAACTTCTAAAGTAGGAAATTCAACTATTAGTATTGAATTATTAGATTCAGTTAAAAAAGCAAACGTGGACACAGTTTGGTTAAAAATTAGAGAGCAATTAAATCAAGTTGCTCCCCAATTACCTGCTGGTACAAGTCAGCCACGATTAGAAGAACTTGAAGCTAGAGCTTATACTATGATTACTGCTTTAATTTGGTCACAAGATACAAAACCAAATTATGCAATTATTACCCGTTTATCTAAATCATTAAAAGATAAATTATTAGCATTACCAGGAACAGAAAAAGTTGCCAAAATTGGTAATCCTCAAGAAGAAGTATTAGTAGAAATTGATGCCGCTAAATTAGCTAGTCTTGGTCTCACCGCTCAACAATTATCAGCACAAATTCAACAAAGTGATGCTAAAGTTTCTTCTGGTCTATTTCGCGGTAAAAATAATGATTTACTCCTAGAAGTTGATTCAGATTTAGATTCCCTATATCGGATTCAGAATATTCCAATTAGCTTTAGTAACCAAGGAGAATTTACTAGACTTGGAGACATTGCTGAAGTAAGAAAAACAATTGCTGAACCACCAAATGAACTTGCATTAATTAATGGTTATCCTGGTTCTGCTTTAGCTGTATTTGTTAAATCAGATTATCAAATAGACCTCTGGGCAAAATCAGCAGAAGCAACTATAGAAAAATTCCGGCAAGAGCTTGGTCAAGGTCTGAAACTTGAGATAATTTTTAATCAAAATAATTATATTCAAGCTCGTTTCAACAGTCTGATGTTAAACCTGTTCGTGACTGGAATACTGGTATTTGGAATTACATTACTTTTAATGGGTTGGAAATCTGCAACTGTTGTAAGTTTAGCATTACCCTTATCAAGTTGTATGGTTTTAGGGATGATGAAACTTCTGAATNTCAAGGTCTGAAACTTGAGATAATTTTTAATCAAAATAATTATATTCAAGCTCGTTTCAACAGTCTGATGTTAAACCTGTTCGTGACTGGAATACTGGTATTTGGAATTACATTACTTTTAATGGGTTGGAAATCTGCAACTGTTGTAAGTTTAGCATTACCCTTATCAAGTTGTATGGTTTTAGGGATGATGAAACTTCTGAATGTTTCTGTAAATCAAACCTCAATAATTGGATTAATTGTAGCTTTAGGATTATTGATTGATACAGCAATTATTGTTGTTGATAGAATTACTAAAAATATGGTTTCTGGATTGAGCGCTGAAACTGCTATTAATGATGCTGTTAATCATTTATTCCTGCCATTAACAGCATCAACTTTAACTACAGCTCTAGCATTTTTACCAATTGTTTTAATGTCTGGTCCTGGTGGAGAATTTGCTGGTGGGATTGGCATTAGTGTAATTTTAGCTGTTATTTCTTCTTTAATATTTTCTCTAACCATAGGTTCTGGTTTGGCAGGTAGACTATATCATATTTATCATTATTATTCGCATCATATTCAACAAAAATGGTGGCAAACCGGGTTTGCAAATTCTTCTTTAACTAAACTTTATAAAGTCAGTGTACGAAGTGTATTTAGCAGTCCATGGTTAGGAATATTCTTAAGTTTAATTTTACCGATAACTGGTTTCATTCAAGTCAGAACTCTCCCTCGACAATTCTTTCCTCCAGCAGAAAGAAACCAACTACAAATAGAATTAGAACTACCTGGTCTAACCTCCATTAAAAAAACAAAAAATACGGCTATAAAAGTCAGAAACCTAATGTTAAAACATCCAGAAATTGAAGAAATACAGTGGTTTTTAGGACGTAGTTCCCCTCGGTATTTCTACAACTTAGCATCAGGTAGACAAGACCCAAATTATGCTCAAGGAATTTTACAGTTAAATTTAATTGCTAAACCAGAATTTGTTAATTTACTCCAAGCAGAAGTTGATACTAAATTTCCTGACGCTCAAGTTTTGATTCGACAATTAGAACAAGGACCTCCCTTTGATGCACCAGTAGAAATGAGAATTTATGGTCCTAACTTAAATCGTCTACAAGAATTAGGACAACAAGCAAGAAGTATCTTAGTTCAAGTTCCTAACGTAATTCACACCCGCGACACTTTAAGTGAAATTAGACCCCAACTAAAACTACAAGTGAATGAGGAAGAAGTTCGTTTAGCTGGGTTAGATCATGCTAGTTTGTCACAGCAGTTACAAAGCTTGTTGGAGGGAAATTTAGGAGGTTCAATTGTTGAAGATACTGAAGAATTACCAGTGCGGGTGCGAGTGTCGAATGCTCAACGGGGAGACCTTAGCAAAATTACATCTCTAGACTTACAACCTACTAACTCCAGTCTAAATCAAAACCGATTTAGTGCAACTGATACAATACCTCTATCAGCTTTAGCAAAAGTAGAATTAAAGCCAGAATTTTCTCTTGTTAAAAGACGTAATGGTAGACGGGTAAATTTGATTCAAGGTTTTGTTGCTGCTGGGGTGTTACCTTCTGCAGTTTTGCAGGAGTGGCAACAAAAGTTAAATGATTCAAACTTTGAGTTACCATCCGGGTATTGGTTGGAAATTGCTGGAGAGTCAGAAAAACAAGGTGAAACTGAAGCAAATTTGTTTTCCACAGCACCTCTAGTATTTTTGTTAGCAGTTTCTATTTTAGTTTTATCTTTAAATTCTTTCCGAGCAACTGCCATTATTGGCGGAGTCGCCATTTGTGCTATTGGTTTAGGATTTTTTAGTTTATGGTTATTTGGTTATCCCTTTGGTTTTATGAGTCTCATCGGCACATTTGGTTTAGTGGGAGTTGCCATTAATGACTCAGTAGTAGTTTTAGCTGCCATTCTGGAAGACTCNTTTGGCGGTAGCGATCGCTGGTGGTGTTGGTGGTTCGACTCTTGTTGCTCTCTATTTGGTTCCCTGTGCTTACTTACTTTTAGTGAATTTTGGTAGAAGTAATAAGGAGTAAGGTTAGAAATGTGTGGAAGCAGGGATCGAAAACTATTTTTGGAGTTTCCATATCTTCTGAATGCTTACATTGTTATACCAATTTCCATGCATTAACGCTATACTTGGATAAAACTTCAGTTATTAAGTAATTAAATTAAGGTAATTACTTTTTTGTTAGTTTCAGCACTATGAGTGCATTAATTATTCTTGTTTTTACTTCTCCCGTACGGACGCCCTTATGCAACGTCCCTACACTCCCCCACTTCCCTACTCTGAAATAGATAAAGTTTTTGAGAAATGGTATTAGAGGCTTTGTTGTATGAAAGTATATAGCTGCCGCACTTGCTTGTGCATATGTACTTCATAACGCGCGGAAACTACTGTAACTATTGTCCAATAGATTAATAAAACATCAACATGAGACCGAAAAAGGCTGAAACTTTTACCTGTAAAGCTTTTGAGGTTTAATCAGCCCACCCTAACTATTGGACAATAGATGAAGAGAACATCAATAATCGCGAAATATAGCGCTCGCGTTTGCGTAGCATGACCTAGGAAAGCGGAACGGATGTTCTATCCCGAATCATAATCCGGTTATATAGTATATGTTTATAGTTCTATAATTACTTCAAGCCTTCAATCTCCCCATCTCCCCATCTCCCCCAACTATATAATAAGTATTCAACCGGATTTGATATCAGCCCACCCTAACTATTGGACAATAGATGAAGAGAACATCAATAATCGCGAAATATAGCGCTCGCGTTTGCGTAGCATTCCGTTTAAACAAGCGTTATTATTGGCAATAGAGATGGGTTGAAAACTAAAATTTGGAGATGAAGCTATGGGAATATTATCGGAAATTTCTGCAATTAATGATGTGAAATTGTTAGAGGTAATTGTTTCTCAAATCCCCCATATTTCCTCAACAGATAAATTCCGAAAACTATACACTGAATAAGTTAACGATTGGGTTCATATTCCGCACCCTAAATCATCTATTGCTACTTGGAAATAATTTTCAGCAAACCCTAATTAATCAAATTTATGCCCAATTATTAAACAAAAAAACGGGTTGATTACCCTGATTATTTTGTTTTCAAATTAAGACATTAATCAACCCGGTTTCTGCACAAATATTATAACTGTTATAATAGTAAATTACTACATATTTGTAAATCTTAAAAGAGGTGATTATGGTTGTAGAATTACAAAAACGACTGTTTAATGTCAAAGAATATCATCAAATGGTTAAAGTAGGTATTCTTAAAGAGGATGACCGAGTAGAATTAATAGCAGGAGAAATTGTAAAAATGGCATCTATTGGTATTTATCATGCTGGTTGTGTGAGGCGTTTAAATGGAATTTTTAATAAACTATTATCTGGAAAAGCGATAGTTGATACTCAGAATCTGATAGACTTAAATGATGATAGTGAACCACAACCAGATTTAGTTTTGCTGCAATGGCGTGATGATTATGATGCTGGAAAACATCCACAACCAGAAAATATATTTTTATTAATAGAGGTAGCAGATTCAACTATTAAATATGACCGGGAAGTGAAAATACCTTTGTATGCTGAGAATGGAATTTTTGAAGTTTGGTTGATAGATATTGATCAATAATTAGTAGAAGTTTACCGGGAAATTGTGGGGAATAGTTATCAGCATAAACAGCAATTTTTTCGGGGCGATTGCTTAACTATTCAAGCTTTTGATGATGTGAGTTTAACTGTTGATGAAATATTGGGGATGGGAAACTAATACTATTTTTATGATTTTTCTAGAAAACTAGAAACCGGGTTTCTTTGCGTAAGTCCTATTATATTTAGATGGATGCCGATACATACTTAAATATGTCTCCAACAAACCCGGTTTCTTAATAACACCCTCGCGATTATTTCATAGCTTGGTTCACCAACACTTGCAAAAAGAATGTTAGGAATAATAAGGACTATAAAAGTAAGCATTCAGCATTCAGCATTCAGCATTCAGCTATTGTTTCTGATGTACTCTAAAAGCTTTATTAATGGTACTTCATTTTCAGGAGGAAAAGTCGCTTTTTTGCATTTCATGTGCGCAGCAAAACATTCCGTTTGCAAAACATTCCGTTTGCAAAGCATTCCGTTTGCAAAGCATTCCGAAGGTAAGGTAAGGTAAGGTAAGGAAAAGAAAAGAAAAGTCAGTTTGCTGAAAGCTAATAGCTGAATGCTTACCTATAAAAAGACTTTACATAGAGATATCTTTTTGACTAATAAGATAAATAATACACTAAAGGGAAAAAAAGACTGCCAAAGGGTTTCAGGACTGATAAATTTCAAATACCTTAATACATATAGCAATCCTCCGCATATTCGTGGCAAAAATCTTACTGCTTTTTAGGCAAGAGGCACTATTGCTACAGCTCATCTGGTAAGAGTTTCAAATTTTTTATTTACTTTTTAATTTATCACAACCTATGCACGGATTTCTATAGCACTATAAATTCTTATCTTTCTAATAAGACCAAATTAACTATGTGACTAAACACGATATAGTAATAAAAATTGGCATTGCTAAAATTTGGGGAAAATATCAGGAACGGGCAAGATGCCCATTCCACAAAACTATTAAAATCATCCCACATTTATGCAATGGGTAAAAATTAAACAGTTGCTCAGGAGGATATAGTCTATGACATTGTTACTAGCTGGTGATATTGGCGGTACTAAAACAATACTACAACTCGTAGAAGCAAAACGAGAAGAATCAAAAGCTGCGGTGGAACTACGAAATCTCTATGAAAATCGTTACTCTAGTCACGATTTTCCAGATTTAGTACCTATAGTAAATAAGTTTCTGGAAGAAGCGACTGAGAAGTTAGGAGAGAAACAACAACCAGAAAAAGCTTGTTTTGCGATTGCTGGACCAATTGTCAATAATACAGTTAAACTAACTAATCTCCCTTGGATGCTGGATGCAAAGCTGATGGAAAAGGAGTTAGACATATCTCATATTAGTTTGATTAATGATTTTGAAGCAGTGGGTTATGGAATTTTGGGTTTAACTCCTGATGATTTGGAGACTTTACAACCAGGGGAACCTCAAGCTGATGCTCCCATAGCTGTACTTGGTGCCGGTACAGGATTAGGAGAATGTTTTTTGATTCGGGGAGCAGGTTCAATTAGAGTTTATCCCACAGAAGGAGGTCATGCTGATTTTGCCCCACGGTCCGAGTTAGAATTTCATCTATTACAATACTTATTGAAAAAGCATAATATCGACCGAGTTTCTGTGGAAAGAGTAGTTTCGGGAATGGGAATTGTCGCAGTTTATCAGTTTCTACGCGATCGCCAATCTGCCACGGAGTCTCCAGAAATAGGTGATGTAGTCAGACAGTGGGAAAAAGAAATTGGCTCAACTGAGATTACTGTAGATCCAGGGGCGGTTATTGGGAAAGCTGCTTTAGAAAAGAGCGATCGCTTGTGTGAGCAAACTTTGGAAATGTTTGTAGAAGCTTATGGAGCGGAAGCGGGAAATTTAGCACTGAAACTTTTACCTTATGGTGGTGTGTATGTAGCAGGAGGTATTGCTGGTAAAATTATGCCACTGATGAAATCAGGGAGTTTTATGGAGGCTTTTAACCGTAAGGGGCGAATGAGACCGTTATTAGAAAAAGTGCCTGTTCATATTGTATTAAATCCTCAAGTGGGATTAATTGGTGCAGCAATTCGTGCTTCTAATTTATAGAACCCCTGAAGGGATCTATTTAAAAACAGAGGAGAGAGATGGGGAGATGGGGAGATGGGCTGTATTAGATATCTCCCACTCATCCAATCCTCAAATCAATTCTCACTCATTTTTTATCACTTACTTCTCCACCAGGACCTATTTTCTGGAGATACTGTTAGGGCTTCTATAGAGAAGGTAAGGAAG
>NZ_LGSU01001299.1 GCF_002260545.1 Hydrocoleum sp. CS-953
AGTTAATATTTCTCCTGTTAATAACATTGCATTACTACCACCAAGTCATCTGTTACTAAGAATAAGTGGCAACCCTAGTGCAAAAGCTTTTATTAGTTCATTTGATGACCTTAAATATACAGTAAAAAATTATCTTCAAACCGCAGGATTTAATTTTAATCAATTCGAGAATATATTAGATTTTGGCTGTGGGGTAGGACGTTATTTAATGGCGTTTGAACCTGAACTTTTGCCAAATCAAAAATTATTTGGTTGCGACGTTTTTGCCGAATGTGCTGAATGGTGTCAAGAAAATATTAAGTTTGCCACGGTCAAACATAACGATATTCAACCACCATTACCTTTTGAAAATAATCAGTTTGACTTAATTAATGCTATATCAGTATTTACTCATCTAAGTTTAGATTTACAACATCTTTGGGCGTGGGATATTTATCGAGTTTTGCGCCCTGGTGGAATATTATTTATGACTCTTCACGGACCTCAATTTTTCCCGATAATTTATGATATTTTTCGTAGTGGAAATGCTCATCAAGCAGAAATGTATAGTATTGGTGAAGAGGGATTATTTTTATATCTTGACCATGAAGGAGAAACAGACGGTCAAGGTCAACATACTATTGCAGCAGTTCATACACCTGCAGCTTATCAGGAAATATTTTCTATGTTTAAACACATTAAAAGATTTCCTCAAAGTAATTTGGCAAATGGGCAAGACTTATATATTTTACAAAAGCCAATTTCTGGAAGTTTAGTTGCTCAACCTCTCAGTATAAAGTCAAAATTCAAAAGTCAAAATTCAAAAGTTAAGAATTTTGGCAAGAAGGAGGAAGTTGCAAATGTCAAGGAAGAAATGATAGGAAATATCAACTCAAAAGTCAGAAGTAAGAAGTTAGAAGTTAAGAATTTTGGCAAAAAAGAAGAAGTTGGAAATGTAAAAGAAGAAATAATAGGAAAAAAGATAGAAGTAGAAAAAATACTTATATCTGATAATGGAGAAAGTGAAAATTTGTCTGATAGTCAAATAAAGAATCTACTAACAACAGAAGTTGAGGAACTACTTGTATCTGATAATGAAGAAACTGACAATTTATCAGAGAAAATATTGTCTGAGACTCAGAGAAATATCAACTCAGAAGTCGGAAGTCAGAAGTTAGAAGTTAAGAATTTTGGCAAGAATGAAGATGTTGGAAATGTCAAAGAAGAAATAATAGGAAAAAAGATAGAAGTAGAAAAAATTCCTATATCTGATAAGAAAGAAGGTGAAAATTTGTCGGAGAAAATATTGTCTGAGGCTCAAAGCAACAAGCAAGTAATAACAGAACTAGAAAAATTACCTTTGCCTGATCGTGAAAAAACTGGAAATTTACCAGAGAATATTTTCTCTGATAGGTATCAGCATCAGACTGAGATGAAATTTCAAATAGAAGGTCAAAAACGATTTCGAGTTTATCCACAAATTGAACCTATAGGTACTTATTCTATTGCCTGTGAAATTGAAATTATTAAGAGCAAAAATGGAGAAACTATCGTACAACAAAATCTTCCCTTAAACAATAAAAATATATTTGGCAAAACTAACTATGCAGTGATAGAAATAGAAATTCCTGAATATTCAGGAGAAGTAATTGTCAGATTAAAAATTTTAATTACTGACAGAATTGCTTTACCACCAGAACAGGAAGTATTAGTATCTTGGAATTTTGCAAATTTTGCTTGAAAAAACACTCAGAGGTCAGCAAAAATTTTTTTTAAAGTTAGCTTTTGTCGAGCATTCCCGAAGAGAAAAGATATTTTAACCAAAGCTGATAAAAGCTGATAGCTAATTAACATTAAGGAGAAAAATTACATGAAACCAAAAGTTTTTATTATTACAGGGATGCACCGTTCGGGAACCTCATTAACCGCCTCCTTATTTCAAAGCGTAGGAGTAAATATTGGAGAAAAATTAGTCGGACCTGAATATGGAAATATTAGGGGACATTTTGAAGATCTTGAATTTGTAGAACTCCATAAAGGAATATTGCGATCGCAACATATAGACGACCTAGGTAGTAATTTAGAAATCAAAGAAATTCCAGTTAAAAAGCAATATTTAAAAGCAGCAAAAAGACTGATAAAAAATCGTCAAGAAGATAATGATAAAAAGAACAAAATCTGGGGATGGAAAGACCCCAGGACTACATTATTTTTAAACTTTTGGTTAGAGTTATTACCTGATGCTAAGTTTATTTTTGTTTATCGTTCTCCTTGGGAAGTAGTAGATTCTATTTATCGGCGAGGTACTGATGAAAAGTTATTAGAGCAACCAGAGTTAGCTGTGAGAATGTGGTTGGATTATAATCAGAGAATATTAGATTTTTATCAACAGTTTTCAGCACAATGTTTAATAGGTAAAGTTGACAGTATTGGCAAAAATCCTGAAACCTTTATTCAGGAAGTTAATGAAAAATTTGAAATAGATTTGGCAGTGCCTCCTACTGGAAATTTTGACGAGTCTTTATTAGTAAATGATATTAGTAAAACGACTAAACCTAGTCTCATAGAAAAATATTTTCCAGAAACATTAGAGGTTTATCAGCAATTAGAAAAAATTGGTATAGGTGAAGGAGTCAGAAGCTTTTTTAAAGTTAGAAGTGAAGAGTTGATAGTTGAAGATGAAAAAGTCAAAAGTAATGAGTCGGGAGTTGAAAGTGAAGAAGTTGGAAGTGAAAATTCGGAAGTCAAAAATGAAGAATTTAGAAGTGATGAGTCAGAAGTTGAAAGTAAATCAGAATTATGGGAATTTCGAGATTGGTTAAATAATCGAAGTTTAGAAAAACAAATTAATAGTTTAGAAACAGATGTAGAAAGATGGCAAGAAATATTTCGAGAAGCACAACAGAAAGTAGAGAATTTAGAAACAGAATTAGGTAAAACCCAGCAACAACTTGATAGTAGCTTGGTCAAGTTTCAAGAGTCTAGTAAAAAGTTAGAATTACTGGAAACAGAACTAGGAAAAACCCAAGTTCAACTCGACGGTAAAGCAAAAAATTTACAAGCATCTCAAACTAAAGTAGTTACGTTAGAAAGAAAATTAGGGCAAACTCAATCTCAACTAGAAAATAATCAAACAAAATTACAAGAGTCTCAAGAGAAAATTATTAGATTAGAAGTAGACTTCGGGCAAACTCAGGCACAACTTGATAACTCAAAAACTAGGTTTCAAGAAGCTTTAGCTAAAATATTGAGTTTAGAAACGGACTTAGGAAAAACTCAAGTTCAACTAGAAGGTACTCAGATTAAATTAACTGAATATCAGACAAAATTATTAGGAGTAGAAACAGACTTTGGGCAAACTAAAGTTGAATTTGAGAGGAATAAAATTAAGTTAGGAGAGTCTCAAGAAAAAATCGGAATATTAGAAACAGAGTTAGGTCAGACTCAACTACAACTTAATGGTAATATCCTGAAATTACAAGAGTCTCAGAATAAAATTCAACTTTTAGAAACGGAATTAGGAAAAACTCAAGGGTTATTAGATGCTACTCAGGTAAAATTATCAGAATCTCAAAACAAAATTCAACTGTTAGAANTAGGAAAAACTCAAGGGTTATTAGATGCTACTCAGGTAAAATTATCAGAATCTCAAAACAAAATTCAACTGTTAGAAACAGAATTAGGAGAAACTCAAACTACTCTCGAACAAACTCAAACTGAATTAAACGCCCAACACTATGAAACAGAAATACTTAGAGCAGAAATTTCTGCCATGAAATCTTCTAAGTTTTGGAAACTCCGAGAAAAGTGGTTTAGTTTGAAAGGGAAATTAAAAAAGAGACTGAGAAATTTACAACCGCGCTTCATTTTTTCTATCGACTCTCCTATTAATTGGAAATTTTCCAACTCCCAAATAGAAATAGTAGGTTGGTGTTTCCACGAAACTTTCAATATCCAAAATATTCGTGGCAGAGTAGGAAAAGAAATTTTTCTTGGTAACTATGGCATTCCACGACCAGATGTTGCAGAACAATATGAAGTTAAAAGTCAGAAGTCAGAAGTCAGAAGTTTTGATGAAGTTGGAAGTAATGAGTCAAATGATATTTCGACCTTAGAAAATTCTGGTTTCCAAATATCTGTACAACTTTCCCCAGGAAATTATCAATTAATTCTCGAAGCGGAGGATCAAAAAGGTAAGTGGCAGAAATTTGCAAGTTATCCTATATCAGTATCTACTGTCGAAGCAAATTTTGATGCTCCGACAAACTGGCAACAACGGGAGGGGATAATTTTATTTGCTGGTTGGTGTTGCCATCCACAACAGAAAATTAACAAATTAGTTCTGAAATGTGGGGAGATTTCTGTAGACTGCGCTTATGGTTTGCGTCGAAAAGATGTGAGAGAAGTTTTCCCAGACTGGGCGGAAAGTGAACATAGTGGATTTGAAGTAACCGTGGAAGTTCCGTCGGGAAAAAGGGAAGTTAGTTTAGAAGCATATTTAGAAAGTGGGGAAATAGTAGGTTTCCCTTGCCCAGAAATTTTAAAACTAAAACGTTATAGTTTTTGGGAAAAATCTCAGGATAAATTTCAAGAGTTATCTAAATTTGCCAAAGCTATTCAGAAACGGACTGCTGAAAGGAAACAAAGATTAGGTCGCATCTTACCTCTACCCTCAGAATTACCCAGTATTGCCAGACAAATATTAACAATATATAGACAGCAACAAAAACAAGAAGGAGAATTATTACCACCTCCTGGGTTTGTCCTCCCAGAAACCATAGATGTTTATGATGCTTGGTTAGCAGTAAATAAGTGGGGCGATCGCTCCCGCCAATATTTAATTTCCCGTTTGGAAAGTTGTCCGACTCCTTTGCCGAAAATTTCTGTGGTTATGCCAGTTTATGACCCTCCCATAGAATTTTTACGCAAGGGAATAGACAGTGTACAAAACCAAGTATACCAAAATTGGGAGTTTTGCATAGCCGACGACTGTAGTAGTAATCGAGGCATTCGAGAAATTTTGACAGAAATAGCTCAGACCGACTCTAGGATTAAACTTATATTCCGTTCGGAAAATGGAAATATTAGTGCTGCGACTAATTCTGCTGCGGAACTTGCCACGGGAGATTTTATTCTCTTTTTGGATAATGATGATGAACTTACTCCGGATGCTTTAGGAGAAGTTGCTCTATATATAAGTCAAAATCCAGAGACAGATTTTCTTTATTCGGACGACGATAAAATTAGTACGGAAGGCAAAAGATTCGACCCTCAATTTAAACCAGATTATTCTCCAGAGTTGTTACTTTCCTATATGTATATGGGTCATCTCTGTGTAGTTAGAAAGGAAATTTTTGACAAAGTTGGAGGTNTTCGGACGACGATAAAATTAGTACGGAAGGCAAAAGATTCGACCCTCAATTTAAACCAGATTATTCTCCAGAGTTGTTACTTTCCTATATGTATATGGGTCATCTCTGTGTAGTTAGAAAGGAAATTTTTGACAAAGTTGGAGGTTTAAGAATTGGTTTTGAAGGTTCTCAAGATTATGATTTTGCTTTAAGAGCAACGGAAATTTCTCGTCACGTTGGACATCTACCTTTAGTGTTATATCATTGGCGAACTTCTCCTGGTTCGACTGCTATTTCTGGAGGAGAAAAACCGAAAAGTTTTCTAGCAGGTGAAAAAGCTGTTCAAGAAAGTTTAATTCGTCGAGGTATAGCAGGAAAAGTTGCTCAACCAGATTGGGCAATACGAGAAAAGTTAGGAATTTTTAAACCAACTTTTCCCGACGAAGGTGACTCGGTGACAATTATTATTCCAACTAAAAATCAAGCTAAATTATTGAAAGCTTGTATAGAGTCTTTGCGCCAGACAACCTATCAGAATTATCAAGTTTTTGTGATTGATAATGAAAGTGATGATTCTGAAAGTTTAGAGTATTTGGCAAGTTTGAAAAATTTATTTTTGGGTGAGGCAAAAGTGTCGGTTTTGCCAATTGCTAATACTGACGGAAAGTTCAATTTTGCTGCGATAAATAATCGTGCTGTTGAGAAGGCAAAAACTGAATATATTCTCTTTCTAAATAATGACACGGAAGTTATTTCTTCTAACTGGTTAAGTCAAATGATGGGGTATGCAAAAATTCCTGGAGTCGGAGCAGTCGGAGCTAAATTAATTTATCCCGATAAAAGAATTCAACACGCAGGAGTAATTCATGGTTTACATCATGGTTTAGCAGGTCATGCTTTTAAATTATTACATAGTGAAAATAGAGGTTATCTTTCTCAAGCTTCAGTATCAAGAAATTATTCGGCAGTAACGGCAGCTTGTATGTTAACTCCTCGGCAATTATTTTTAGATAATGGTGGATTTGATGAGGAAAATTTTGCCGTTGCTTATAATGATGCTGACTATGGTTATCGACTTTTATTTCTGTCTTTTAATCGGAGTTTTTCTTTAGGTTACCGTTCAGTTTATTGTCCGGATGCTGAGTTAATTCATAAGGAAGGAACGAGTCGTGGTTATTCTGATAATCCTCAAGAAGAGGCAAATTATCGTCGGAAATATTCTCGGATGATAGATGAATTTTATAGTCCTCATTTTTCTCTAGAAAATGAGTTGTTTCAAATTCAACCGAGGAGATATTTTATCAAGGAAGAAGGAAGAAGTAAGAAGGAAGAAGGAAGAAGTTTTTCTGCAGTTGGAAAGAGGAAGTTGGAAGGAGGAAGTTGGAAGGAAGAAGTTGGAAGGAGGAAGCTAGATGCTTCTGATAAAGGAGTAAAAATAAATAGTCAGGCAAAAGTTGATAATTNTAGAAAATGAGTTGTTTCAAATTCAACCGAGGAGATATTTTATCAAGGAAGAAGGAAGAAGTAAGAAGGAAGAAGGAAGAAGTTTTTCTGCAGTTGGAAAGAGGAAGTTGGAAGGAGGAAGTTGGAAGGAAGAAGTTGGAAGGAGGAAGCTAGATGCTTCTGATAAAGGAGTAAAAATAAATAGTCAGGCAAAAGTTGATAATTCTGAAAAAGAGTCGGAATTAAATAGTCAGACTATAGAGGTAAATTTTCCTAATGAACCAGAATTAAATCCTCAAACCGTAGAGGCAAATTCTCTAAATAAATCAGAAATAAATGCCCAAGCAAAAGTCGATAACTCTCAGCAAGAATCAGAGAAAGATTCAGAATTAAATCCTCAAACCCTAGAGGCANAATAAATGCCCAAGCAAAAGTCGATAACTCTCAGCAAGAATCAGAGAAAGATTCAGAATTAAATCCTCAAACCCTAGAGGCAAATTCTCCTAATGAATCAGAAATAGATACTCAAGCAAAAGTCGATAATTCTGAGCAAGAGTCAAAATTAAATACTCATAACCTAGAGGAAAATTCTCAGGCAAAAGTCAATAATTATCATAAAAAAATAGAATTAAATACTCAGGTAAAAGTCGATAATTCTGAGCAAGAGTCAAAATTAAATACTTATAACCTAGAGGAAAATTCTCCTAATGAATCAGAAATAAATGCCCAAGCAAAAGTCGATAACTTTCAGCAAGAATCAGAGAAAGATTCAGAATTAAATACTCATAACCTAGAGGAAAATTCTCCTAATGAATCAGAAATAAATGCCCAAGCAAAAGTCGATAACTCTCAGCAAGAATCAGAGAAAGATTCAGAATTAAATCCTCAAACCCTAGAGGCANAATAAATGCCCAAGCAAAAGTCGATAACTCTCAGCAAGAATCAGAGAAAGATTCAGAATTAAATCCTCAAACCCTAGAGGCAAATTCTCTAAATGAATCAGAAATAGATACTCATGCAAAAGTTGATAATTCTGAGAAAGATTCAGAATTAAATACTCAGACCATAGAAATAAACACTCAGGCAAAAGTTGGTAATTCTCAGAACGAATCAGAAATAAATACTCAAGTAATTGACTCCCTGTTCCCTGTTCCCTGTTCCCTGTTCCCTACTAATCACAGAATTAAATTATTGATGTGTAGTAATTCTTTAGACCTAACTGGCGCTCCACTTCATCAATTAGAAATTGCCATAAAGTTAGCTAAAGATGGAATTGTCGAACCAATAATATTTTCTGTAAATGATGGGGAGTTGAGAGAAATCTATCAACAACAAAATATTCAAGTCATTGTTAAAGATAATCCCCTAGAACATATTTATCAAAGAGATCCTTATGACGCAGCTTTAAGCACCTTTGCTCAAGAAATAAAATCTCTAAATATTGATGTGATGTATATCAATACTTTGGAAAACTTTTTTATGGTAGATGTAGCTCAAATGTTAAACATTCCTAGTGTCTGGAATGTACATGAAAGTCAACCTTGGCAAACATATTTTAATCGTTTCGGAACAGAGATAGCTACCAGAGCATTAGAATGTTTCCGTTATCCTTATCGGATAATTTTTGTTTCTGATGCTACTCGAAATAAATACCTCCCTTTAAATAGTAATCACAATTTTACCGTCGTTCATAATGGATTAGATTTAGACTTATTAAAAAAAGCTAGTGGTAAATGGTCTAAACAAGAAGCAAGGTCAGCTTTAGAAGTAAAAAAAGATGAAATAGTTATTCTATTATTAGGTACTGTTTGTGAAAGGAAAGGTCAACAGGACTTAGTAAAAGCTTTATCATTTATCCCAGAAAAAGAAATAGAGAAAATAAAATGTTTTATAGTAGGCGACCGCCCAAATCTTTACAGCTTAAAGTTACACGAACTTGTCAAAAATTTACCAGAAGAAGTTCAGCAAAAAGTAGAAATAGTAGGAGAAACTCCTGACACAGCAAAATATTATCAAGCAGCAGATATATTTGTTTGTACTTCCCGCATCGAGAGTTTTCCCAGAGTAATATTAGAAGCAATGGCTTATAATTTACCAATAGTTACTACCCCAGTATTTGGCATAGTTGAACAAGTAAAACCAAATATTAACGGTTTGTTCTATACTCCAGAAAATCCAGAAGAATTAGCAAATGTTTTGATGTCTTTATTGATAGATGAAGAGTTACGTCAGAGATTTGCGAATAATGCTAAATATGTATTGGAGTCGTTAAATACTTTTGCAGAAATGACCGAAACTTATGGTCAAATTTTTCAAGAAGCATACTTTTCTTTAGATAAATTGGCACAAAAGGATGATGGCACGGCACACACGGATTTGGGCACGGATACACGGATTAATTAGTAGGTTTAATTTTGACTAATAATTTCTGACTTAATTTTAATTTTAACTCTTAATTTATGTCAAGCAGTTCAACATTTAAAAGAACAATAAGCACACACGGATTATCCCACGGCACACACGGATTATCCCACGGATACACGGATTGATTAGTAGGTTTAATTCTGAGTAATAGTTTCAAACTTGATTTCAATTTTGACTCTTAACTTATGTCAAAAAGTTAAACATTTGATAAGACTAATAAGTACACAGTAATTATGCCACGGATACAC
>NZ_LGSU01000013.1 GCF_002260545.1 Hydrocoleum sp. CS-953
TCTACAATTAGCAATTTTTAATTCTTGCGATGGATTAGGTTTAGCTCGACAACTTGCGAAGTTACATATTCCCGCAATTATTGTTATGCGAGAAGAAGTTCCAGATGTAGTTGCCCATAAATTTTTACAGGATTTTCTCCAATTATTTACTAATGATAAATCTCTATATATTTCTGTGCGAGAAGCGAGGGAAAAATTACAAGTAATGGAAGATAAATTTCCTGGTGCAAGTTGGTTGCCAGTTATTTGTCAAAATTCCGCAGAAGTTTCTCCAAGTTGGAAGAATTTGTCAGTTATTCCTGGTAAAGATGTGGTGGAGTTTAATCCCCCCAAATCATCCTTTGAAAGGGGGGCTTAAGATTAAAAGGGAGCTTAAGATTAAAATCGTATGAGTTAACTGAATAAATAAATTTTAAATTTTCTACTTAAACTTTCCGAGGTAAATAATTATGCTAAACAACTTATCAAGAAAAAGAAGGAAAAACTATCCTAATAATTCCCCCCTTTATAAGGGGGTTAGGGGGAATATCTTTTCAGTTATCAGCAATTAATAATAAATAATTACTTCAACAAATATATATCTAGGGCTAAGAGCTTTACTACGAACAAAAACGTTTTCAACTTTCAGGAGTGAATAATTATGCTAACTTATCCATCTAAACAACCACGCAAAAATTATCAAGGTCGTTCATTTAAAAATCAAGATTTGACAGGTCAAGACTTTTCTTTTGCAGATATAAGAGGAGCAGATTTTACCGGAGCAAATCTCACGGGTGCTAAGTTCAATTATGCTTTAGCAGGATTAACAAAATCTCAGATAATTATCATATATATAGAAGAGTTTAATCCCCCCAACCCCCCCTTTGAAAGGGGTGCTTAAGATTAAAAGGGAGCTTAAGATTAAAATCGTATGAGTTAACTGAATAAATAAATTTTAAATTTTCTACTTAAACTTTCCGAGGTAAATAATTATGC
>NZ_LGSU01000130.1 GCF_002260545.1 Hydrocoleum sp. CS-953
CCTTAAAAGGGGAGGCTTTAGACCAGAATCATCTAATTATTTGATTGTTTAATTATTAATTATTTCGGCAAGAAGTAATTAAGGAGGAAAGTGAGTTAAAAAGTAGATTTAAACTTACAGTAAGCTCCAAGTCTATGAGGTAAAAATATTATTAATAATAAAACCTTTGTAGTGCAGGCATCTTGCCCATGAGATTGTTTCCGGAATTACTATTTCCTACTCCTTAAAAAAACTGAAATAGCAGTCGAAGCAAAGGGCGCGGACATTTATAAATGCTCAAAGCAGAGCTTTTCCCTATACGAAAAATCCTTGGACAGTTTGCTATTCCCTATTCCCTATTCCCTATTCTCTATTCCCTAGCGCTACGCGCTATAACTGAAAAAATGACTATTATTCAAGACAGAACTTTGGCAGATAAAGTACGAGCAGATTTTCCGATTTTAAATCAGGAAATAAATGGTAAACCACTGGTTTATTTAGATAATGCTGCTACTTCCCAAAAACCTTTAGCAGTTATTAATGCTTGGCAGGAATATTACCTCAAATATAATTCTAATGTGCATAGGGGTATTCATACTTTAAGTGGAAAAGCAACAGATGCTTATGAAGGGGCAAGAGATAAAGTAGCTGCTTTTGTTAATGCAGCATCTCGGAATGAAATTGTTTATACTCGTAATGCTAGTGAAGCTATTAATTTAGTCGCTTATTCTTGGGGTTTAAATAATCTCAAACCAGGAGACGAAATTATTGTCTCAGTTATGGAACATCATAGTAATTTTGTTCCCTGGCAAATGGTTGCTCAAAAAACCGGAGCAGTTTTAAAATTTGTCGAATTGACTGAAACAGAAGAGTTTAATTTAGAACAATATAAAACCCTAGTTTCTGAAAAAACAAAGTTAGTAGCAGTTGCTCATGTTTCTAATGTTTTAGGTTGTACAAACCCAGTCAAAGAAATTTGCTCAATTGCTCATCAAAACGGAGCTAAAGTATTAATAGATGCTTGCCAAAGTTTACCTCATTGTGTGGTAGATGTACAGGCAATAGGTTGTGATTGGTTAGTAGGTTCTGGTCATAAAATGTGCGCTCCCACTGGCATTGGTTTTCTCTATGGAAAATTGGAATTACTAAACGAAATGCCACCATTTTTAGGAGGTGGTGAAATGATTTCCGAGGTGTTTTTTGACCATTCCACCTATGCAGAATTACCTCATAAATTTGAAGCAGGAACGCCAGCTATTGGAGAAGCGATCGCTCTTGGTGCAGCAGTAGATTATCTGACAAATATAGGTATGGAAAAAATCCATACCTATGAAGCAGAATTAACTACTTATTTATTTGATAAATTGAATCAAATTCCTGAAGTAACTATTTACGGACCTCAACCAAATACTAATGGAGAAAATAGGGCAGCATTAGCATCTTTTACAGTAGAAAATATTCACCCAAATGATTTATCAACTATGTTAGATGAAGCAGGGGTAGCAATTCGTTCTGGTCATCATTGCGCTCAACCTTTGCATCAATATTTAAAGATTTCATCCACAGCAAGAGCAAGTTTATATTTCTATAATACTCGTGATGATATTGATGCTTTTATTGTTGCTTTAAAAGACACAATAGAATTTTTTGGTAGTATTATGGGTTAAGTTCAATAATTGATAATTGATAATGGATAATTGATAATTACCTCTATCTAAAAGGAAGAGGATTGAATAAAAGGAAAATTTTTTCTTGTTTCTCCTTTAAAGGAAAGGCTTTAAACCTTAATTATACCAATTCCCATGCATTAATGCTATACTTGATTAATACTTCAGTTATTAAGTAATTACCTTGGGAAAATTACTTTCTTGCTAATTTGAGACAATTTAATCTTTGATTATCCTTATTTTTAATTCTCCCGTAGGGACGTTGCATGCAACGTCCCTACACTCCCCTACTCCCCTACTCAATGAAATGTAGAAAAGTTTTTGAGAAATGGTATTATTCGGTAAGGAAGGAACAAGGAACAGGGAAGAAGGAAGAAGTTTTGTAGTCTACCTTTGTGAAAACCGCTATAATATAGGTTTTACCATTTTATCTAACAGGGTTTGGATACTAAACCCAAGTAAAAATGGGATTTGGAAACCAAAAAGTAGGGACGTTCCATGGAACGTCCCTACATGGTTATTATTTTTTTCCAGCTAATACTAATAAGGGCTATTATGTATGAGAGAATGGAATCTAAATAAACTTA
>NZ_LGSU01001300.1 GCF_002260545.1 Hydrocoleum sp. CS-953
CGCCTATTATCAATGCTTTGATTGCTGGGGCAGAAAATGGCAAACAAGTAGCAGCATTGGTGGAATTGAAGGCAAGATTTGATGAAGAAAATAATATTCAATGGGCGCGGAAGTTAGAACAATCTGGTGTTCATGTGGTTTATGGTTTAGCAGAAATTAAACAAATCTGCTAAATCTGCTCCTAATTCTGGGCGACAACTCAACAAACCCAAATCAGTATAAAGTTTAGCGGTCTTAGGATTATAATTACCAGTACCAATATGAACATAACGACGGATATGATCTTCCTCCTGACGCACCACCATCACAATTTTAGTATGAGTCTTCAGACCTGCTAAACCATAAACCACATGAACACCAGATTGTTCTAACTTCCGCGCCCATTGAATATTATTTTCTTCATCAAATCTTGCCTTCAATTCCACCAATGCTGCTACTTGTTTGCCATTTTCTGCCCCAGCAATCAAAGCATTGATAATAGGCGAATCTCCAGAAGTACGGTAGAGAGTCATCTTAATCGCCAATACATTAGGATCGTGTGCTGCTTGGGTAATAAAACCTTGTACCGTACTTGCAAAAGAATGATATGGATGATGTACCAATAAATCTTTCTGGCGAATTACCTCAAAAAAGTCAATTCCATTGTTCTCATTCAGGTCACGAGTTGTTATATCATCACTATAATTTCGCAACCGTGGAGGCATAGTAGATCCCCAACTTGGATCTTTAAGGTTAGGCAACGGCAACCCTAAGAATGACATTAAATCTTTTAAATCAAGTAATCCATCTACTGTGTAGACATCTTTTTCAGACAACTCCAACTTTTCCATTAATATCTTTTTTAATTTACTTGGCATTGTTGGATTAATTTCCATTCTGACTACTGTACCACCTATACGCTGTTTTCGTAGTTCTTTCTCAATTACTAACAGCAAGTCATCACCCTCATCTTCTTGTACTGCTAAGTCAGCATCACGAGTAATCCGAAATAGGTGATATTCCTGAATATCCATACCAGGAAATAGAGAACCTAAATTGTGAGCAATGATTTGTTCGAGAGGAACTCCTACCCAATTTATAGTGTGAGTGTTTTCTTGTATTTGTTGCAATTTTTCTGGTAACCGCAAAAACCGAGGTAATATTTTGGGAACCTTAATTCTAGCTAATAAATCTTCTTGAGTATCTGGATTTTTTAGCATTACTGCTAAGTTAAAACTAAGATTAGATAAATAAGGAAAAGGATGACTAGCATCAATAGCTAGAGGTGTAAGTACAGGAAATATGTGTTCTTCAAAATAGTTTTGTAGATATGTTTTTTGTTCTTGATTTAGGTCTATATAATTGAAGATATAAATGCCATTTTTCCCTAATTCTGGTCGTAAGGTTTCCTCAAAGAATTGGTGTTGTAAAGAAACCATTGGTAATAGTCTTTGATTAATCCCATCTAGTTGTTCTTGGGGAGTACGACCGTCAGGTGTTAATTTATGTACTTCAGCTTCTATTTGTTTTTTCAAAACTGCTACCCTAACCATAAAATATTCATCTAAATTAGAACTAAAAATTCCTAAAAATTTTAAACGTTCTAATAGGGGAGTACGGGGGTCTAAACCCTCAGATAAAACCCTACGATTAAACTCTAACCAACTAAATTCTCTATTAAAGTAGTATTGTGGGTTACTGAGATTTTTTTCTACAGGAGTTTCTGTTCCATTCTTTTTATTTTTGGACATAGTTAATTAGGTGATATTGGTTTAAATTTACATTGATTTTAAGGTAGTCTGGATCAGTTGTAAAGTCTAGTTTTTATAAGAACTAGCAGGTTCATTAATTGATAATTGATAATTGATAATTGATAATTGATAATTACCTCTCCCTTTTAGGGAGAGGATTGATACTAATCAGGAAAAAAATTATTTTTTTTCCCCTTTCAAGGGTCGGCTTTTAACCTCAATTATTTAATTAATAATTATTAATTATTAATTATCCGGTAATTATAACCTTTGATGAATCTAGTTAAATTCTTGCTAAGGTTGAAAGTTATTACCAGATGAAATAGTTTAAATCGTGTGGTCAGTTTTCAACTTAGTTAAAATATTTGTCTAGATAAGTTATGCTTTGTTCATTAATGGATAATTGATAATTGATAATTGATAATTACCTCTCCCTTTTAGGGAGAGGATTGACAAATAAGGAAAATATTTATTTCTNTTGATAATTGATAATTACCTCTCCCTTTTAGGGAGAGGATTGACAAATAAGGAAAATATTTATTTCTCTTGGTCAATTAGATATGGCGTTTCGGCTGTCGCCGACATATAAAGCGGAGCGGCTCTGCAAGAGCGGGTTTCCTCGCCATCTCATCCTGACGGACTGCTCCGCAAACGACCGCTTTTTCCCCTTGAAAGGGGAGGCTTCAAGGCGTGAATTATCTAATTATTTAATTGTTTAATTATTAATTATTTCGGTAAATAAATGTTTAAATAATGGTAATGAATGTTAAATATATGTGACTTTTATGAACACAAATATTAAGAATGACTTATATTTGTATTTTGAACAGAATAGTGTTGTGATATTTATAAAAATAACTGTGCTTAAAAGTCTCAATAAATATTATTTATTAGTCACAAAATACATGATTAAATTTTGTCTGAGGAGGAATTTAATCACATAATACTTAATCAAATAGCTTCAGAGTGAAGTCCTGTTTATTTCTTTCCATCAAATATTTATTGTATTTTCCTGCTCAACCCCACTTCTAAATATTGAAGCAGAAAGTAATTATTTTGGTTGACTCCATAATTACACTGAATCATATATTAAGATTTAGTAAAGATTCACTGTTACATTATGTACTTTTATATAAACTATATAAAAATTTAATGTTTTTTTTATCTGAAAGGGGTTACTTATTGCTGCCAGATGTGTAAAAATACGGATAGGAATCATAAAATATATACATAAAAAAAATAGGATGATATAAAATGACTTCTAATAAATCTGAATCTCAATCTGTGGCTCCAGTTCTCGCCATGGCAGGGTTTACACTTACTGCTACATTAGTTTACGTTGGATTCGGAGTAGCAAGTTTAGTTGATCAAAGTACGGTTGTGGATGTGGATGCTGAAACTGCAAGGGTAGAGCAAGTAGAAGAAAAATTGTCCGCTCTCCCTGATTCTGAATAATTAGTTTAGGACTTACCCAAATAAACCTTTTGCTTAAGATAAATCCTTGGTTGTAGCAATGCCAGTAGTAGCGTGACACAACTAATGGGTGTGCATTACAGCGGTTTTTGTTATGGCTATGTGGTTCATCAATCTGAAAAGCCTTCTAGGGCGGGTTTATGTAAATCTTAGAGTAAGCATTAAAATTCTAGCNCCCGCCCCTACCATTGCAGCATTTTAGCTGTGTCAGTCCAGTAGTTATAAAAATATGTGTTTGTAGTTGTGCTTTAGCACTGCAGCACTATAGTGGAAGCAAGCTACCACCTAACCCAAATTTATCTAATGTTTGCTTTTATACCCGCGCTCTCCTGCAAGGGAGCGTCGTATGGGAATGCCAACCCATGCTATAATAAAACTATGAGTGCGTTAGTAATAAGTCGAAAAAATTGAAAGCTAGATATAAATACCGCATCTATCCTAATCATGTTCAAATAAATAAATTAAATCAGTTATTTGGTTGTTGTCGATTTGTTTGGAATCAATCATTAGCATATTGTAATCAACTGTATGCCGATGGTATTAAAAAGCCTTCATATACTGATTTAACTAAACAATTCATAACACAAGCTAAAAAAGATTTGCTTTGGTTAAAAGAGGTAGCCTCTACTCCATTACAACAATCATTAAAAGACTTAGACCAAGCATACAAAAACTTTTTTAATAGTTGTACTAAAAAACCTAAAGGAATTAAGGTTAAACCACCTAAATTTAAAAGTAGAAAATCCAGACAAACTGCTAGATTTGTAGGGGCTAATTACAAGATTGGTAAAGACAAAATCTATCTCCCAAAAGTAGGTAGGATTAAAATATTTTGGTCAAGACCACTCCCTAATCAACCTAGTTCTGTAACAATTATTAAAGATTCATCTAATCGTTATTTTGCTAGTTTTGTTGTAGAAACTTGTGCAGAACATTTGCCTAAAATAAATAATTCTATTGGTATTGATTTAGGAATATCTACTTTTGCTGCATTGAGTAATGGTAAAAAGATATTTGCTCCAAAGCCCTTAAAGCAGAATCTCAAAAAATTAGCTAAGTTTCAACATAAATTTAATCGTACTGAAAAGGGTAGTAAGCGTCGTGAAAAAGCTAGACTTCGGGTTGCAAAACTTTATGCCAAAATCAAGGATATTCGTACAGACTTTTTGCATAAGTTATCTACTAAATTAGCCAAACAATACGATGAAATTGTGCTAGAAGATTTAAACGTTTCAGGCATGGTTAGCAATCGTAAATTATCTAAGGCAATTTCAGATTTAGGATGGAGACAATTTAGAACTTTAACTGAAAATAAATGTGAAAAGTATGGTCGTGAATTTAGAGTCATTGACCGTTGGGAGCCTACTTCTCAAAAGTGTTCAGCTTGTGGTTTTCCTGGAGGCAAGAAAGAATTAAATGTCCGTGAATGGACTTGTCTGAATTGTGGTGCTGTTCACGATAGAGATATTAATGCTGCTATTAACATCCTAGAAGCAGACAGTCAAGATGTAGTCGAAACAGTCGTCAACCGATAACCAAAGTTGAGGCTGTTGAACTAGAAAAACCAATTCAATTATCACTTTTCGTTAGCCTTAGGGAAGCTCCTCTGTTAGCGCAGCTCCTGCGGAGGAGGCAAGAGGCAGCTCCTCCGCAGGAGGCTGTAGTCGCCGGAGGGCATTCGGAGACAATTAAACGGACACGGAGGAAATGTCAGACTGGCAAGCCAGCAGATTCCAATGATGTGTCAACCCACCTTGAGTTATTTGTTCAGCTTAGTCTGTTTGAATGATGGATGGGAATCCCGCGTTGTCTCGTAGAGCAACGTCGGGAGGATGTCAATCTGAATCAATTTCATCTTCTTCCATATTAGAATTAGTGCTAACATTACTCTCAACTTCATCACTATAAAATCGATAAAAAAGAGGTTCATCCTTAAAATTATGTTCATCGAAAACATGGTGAATTATCCCCTGTTGTAACATTAACTCACCCATCAGAATTGCTTCTTCCCTGGTANGTCTCGTAGAGCAACGTCGGGAGGATGTCAATCTGAATCAATTTCATCTTCTTCCATATTAGAATTAGTGCTAACATTACTCTCAACTTCATCACTATAAAATCGATAAAAAAGAGGTTCATCCTTAAAATTATGTTCATCGAAAACATGGTGAATTATCCCCTGTTGTAACATTAACTCACCCATCAGAATTGCTTCTTCCCTGGTAGCTCGTTCATTAATCATTAACCATTCTACTGCTTCCGAACCTAAAAAGACATTTTTAAATAGCTTAAACTGAAATCGTCGATCTTTGATAGAAACTCCATTCTCTCCACCCATAGCACTAGATATTGCCTCCCAGTCATACTCTTCTTTGCTAGAAGGAGGTTCAATAGTTGGAATTTCTTGAGGTAAAGGTCGATATTCTACAGGAGTTTGCGATCGCACCCAAGCATAGAGTTCTGGATCGAGGTCTTTGAGATGTAGGTCTTGTTGAGGGCGAGGAACTTCTACTCCATATTTTCGCAAATATCTTTCTATCTGGTTATATAGGTGGGTTCTTACTTTTGGTTGCTTAAGAGGATCGCGGATAAATGCCACCACCCGAAACTGCAACCCATCCTCTGTATATTCCCGAAATTTTACCTTGGGGGGAGGATGGCGGAGAATATCTGGATGTTCTACTTGTGCAGCAGCGAGTAGAACCTTGTAGACAAAATCAATATCTGTTCCGTAGGGAATTTTCACATAAGCTTTGACTCTAGTTATACCGCTACGGTTCCAGTTGAGAACCTCTCCTTCAATAAAGCGAGAGTTGGGAATAGTAATAATGTAGCGTTCAATATTGGAAATGTCAGTAGTTCTAGCACCAATGCGTTGAACCAAACCTTGAAATTCTCCTACTTGAACTAACTCTCCAACTTTTATCGGACGAGCGACAATTAAAATTAACCCACAGATAAAGTCTTTAACAATATTTTGTAACCCAAAACCAATACCTATACCCAGCGCCCCAAGTAGAATAGCTAGAGATTGAAAGTCTACTCCTCCAGCATTCAGAATTAGGAGCGTCCCAACAGACAGTAGTCCGTATTCGACAAAAAAAGCAATTGTACCTTGGTGACTAGCTTCTGCTTCTGTGAGAGGGAGCAAGCGAGATTTGAGAATACCGACAAACCAACCTACTCCTACCCAAAGTGCAGCGATAGTTAAGGCGATCGCTAATATTCGGTTGAGAGAAATGGTTTCTTCTCCCAATTGAAACATTCTGGCATTAAATGTATTGTCTAAAAGTTGAAAAATCTCGTAAAACCAAGCTCTAGTTATGGGAAATAATTGAACTCCATAATTGATAAATGTCGCCCATACTCCCACTTGTAATAATAATAAAACTAATAATTGTAAAGAGTGCCAGCGTCTTTGAGGACTTTTTATTTTCCGACGTAGAATATAACGAAATAGTAATACCAGGCCCCCCTGAAGCAACAGGGTAGTCACAAAGGCAATTGTCAGAATTTTGACTGCCCAACGGGTATAAGCTGGTGTACGTTCTCGCCAACTTTGCTCCAAACCCTGCTGTAGTTGTTCCTGCCACATTTGCGCCTGCATCTCTGAGTACATGGAGTCGAGGGTATCCTTTGGCACCTCCACCAAGGGGCGACTATCAACTTTCAATACCACATTTTGATTAGAGCGAAATAGTTTGACCTCTGGAGGTTTTCCCCGTTCAATACTATCAGCTAAGGCGGACTCTAAAGTTGATGTGATAAATTCAGCTCGTTCCTGAGCTGTGACTTTTCCCAAAGAACCTATTTCTAGAAGTTCTCGACCATCTAATACCACTGGAACTTTGAGACTTGCTCCATCTTCAGCTTGGACAGGAGAAAGAAGAAATACTGATAGTAAACTGATGCAAAGTATAAGGGCAAATTTAACTAAATATTTNCGGACTCTAAAGTTGATGTGATAAATTCAGCTCGTTCCTGAGCTGTGACTTTTCCCAAAGAACCTATTTCTAGAAGTTCTCGACCATCTAATACCACTGGAACTTTGAGACTTGCTCCATCTTCAGCTTGGACAGGAGAAAGAAGAAATACTGATAGTAAACTGATGCAAAGTATAAGGGCAAATTTAACTAAATATTTCTGAAATCTTGCCATATTAAGTACCTATATATAATTAATTTGAAGAAGGAGACAGGAGACAGGAGACAGGGAGTCATGCATTAAGATTTTGTCTGCTCAAAACTTTGATGCTACAGTAATTTCAGGGAATTATTTCACACCTAAATTTTGAAACTATTTGTGACATTTTTAAAGTTAATTGGTATCAGCAAGAGGCAAATTAGACGAGGAATAAGGAGCAGTCTTTTGTGGCAACTTTTATTGTAACTAAGGATTAAGTTTTATTCCTATGAGGTAAGGGAACATTAGGAACATCTTTATTTAAAAACTGGCACAGTTTATCCCACCCATCTCCATTTTCCCAACATATTATTATTAATTTATCCTGCCATGCAGAAAAATAATCGATAACTAATTGGTTATGGTTTTCATAAAAATTCCTGTAGTAGTTTTCGTCATCAACATATTTATTGCCGTATAGAATATCATACCAAATTTCCATTTCCATCCTCTTATTATAGTGATTAACCAAGCTTCTAAACCATGTTTTAAAATCTTTTCTAACTGTTAAAATAAATTTACTATTAGGGCATTTTTGGTTTAATTCCTTGTAAATAAAAGGAAAAGGATAATCTCTAAAGCTTTGGTGGTTTTCTAAAAGTGAAAAAACGTCAGTAAAATCATTTAATTTAACTTGTTTGACCAGCTTATATCTATTTACCGTATGCCAACTAAAATTTTTGTAACCCAGGATTTTAAAACACACTTCTAAAGTTGTAGTTCCTGTTTTACCCAAGCCAATACCAAATACCTTTGTTTCCTTTAATTTCAACGAACTATTAGAAGCCATACCTGTTTTTCGAGAAGGTAAAATGTTGTTTTGACAAGAACTTTCCTTCATGCGGCTAACTAAATTAGCAATAGATAATGGCGAGTAATTTTGTACTTGTAAAAGTTTTCTTAAATTTTTATAGCTGTCGTTCAAATCAGGTTTCAGTTCCAGTGAAATACAGTATTGCGCGATAGCTTCGTCTAAATTACCTTTTTTTGCTAAAGCATCTCCTAATTCCTGATAATACCAAGCAAAACAGGGGTTAATGTTGATTGCTTGCTGATAAGTGGCGATCGCCTCATTCAACTTACCTTCCCTTTTTAACTTATTTGCCTTTTTAATTAAATCACCTTTCATTAATGGATAATGGATAATGGATAATTACCTAGCCGTTAAAACCGTAANTAGTTCTTGAGAAAGTTCGATGGAACCTTCAGCATAGTTTTTGACAAAGTTGAGAGGGTTGCGTAGTTCATGGGCGACACCTGCGGTGAAAATCCCTCCGAAAACATTTAGTAAAATCAATTTTACTAAAGTTATTGCGTACATTGGTATAAGAAAGACTATATAACAATGAACTACCCCGGCGTGTAGATGGGCAGGGTTTCTAAAACCTCACCCAAAACATCTACATTTTGAGATTTTGTTAGGGAAGCTTTGCACCAGCCAATGCTTGGCCATGGCAACTATCACCTCATTAAACACTTGAGTTGATATAATCATCTTAGCGTATTAGTATAAAAAATCAACTTTGAGTAGAAATGTGGAAATAATAAAAATTCAATCAATTATTTACTTCTAATTAAGTCTACTTAGTCAAAAGAGCAAACCCTAATTTTTTACCAATTTATCCACAAATCAATATATAGCAATCTGCGCATAAGTTGTAAGATTTTATCGTAGGGGTTTGGTCTGCAAACCAAGCCCATAAATGGGATTTGTCAACCAAACCCCTAAAGCTTTCTCTGACAAATGATTTAGGATTACTATATGAAGAAATCACTACTATATTTGACTATCTCAATCATCTATGGATGTAGTAACTTTTCTACTCCTGAAAATCAATTATATTTACCTAGTACATCACCCACTCCTACCTTTGTAGAATGCGCACAAAAACCAAAAACTCGTCTGGGAAAAACAGAAAGTAAATCTTTATCTTTAACTGAAAATATAATTACTATATCGGATACTGTTAACTCCGAAAAACAACTTGGATATAAATTTTATGCCAGAACAGGCAAAGATTTTAACTATAGAATTACCAGCAATGTTTGTATTTGGATATTTGCCCCAGATACTAAATT
>NZ_LGSU01001301.1 GCF_002260545.1 Hydrocoleum sp. CS-953
CTTGGGAATATGCTAGAAATTTAACACCGCGACCAAAATATGTAATTTTCTGTAATTTTGACAGGCTTTGTTGATACTTCTATTGATATTATTCCTTTAGTAGAATTGCCGGAATGTTTGAATGCTTTTACCTTTATGTCAACTATTATTGCCTCTATTTCACAAATGACTAACAACTCAAAAATTTAATCACGAGCAAAGATACTAAATAGCTTCTATAATTAATACAAGATAATTTTTCATAAACGATATTATTATGCCAGCTACACCAGAAAGTATCCACGGTTTTCTTAACTATTGTCGGGAATATATTAGTGGTAGAGAAAGAAGTGATGGTCAGTTATTTTTAGAGAGATTTTTTCAAGCATTTGGATATGCAGGTTTAAAAGAAGCAGGTGCTAAATGTGAAGAGGTAGTTCCTGATGGTAGTCGCAAGGGAAAAACAGGATTTGCCGATTTATTTTGGCCGCGTCAAAATCTAGCTTCGGTATTAGTTGAAATGAAATCTAAACAGATAAAAAATCTCCACAAACATTACGGTCAAGCTTGGGAATATGCCAGAAATTTAACACCAAGACCAAAATATGTAATTCTCTGTAATTTTGAAGAATTTTGGATTTATGATTTTGACAAATTAGTTGATACTCCTATTGATATTATTCCCTTAGTAGAATTGCCGGAACGTTTGAATGCTTTTACCTTTATGGAATATAGTTCAAATATTCCTAATTTTCGTAATTCTCAAGTTGTGGAAGTGACAAAAAGAGCAGCTCAAAGAATGGGAGAATTATTTCAGAAACTTAAGGCTAGAAGTGGGAGTAATTTTACTGTCGAAGAAGCGCAAAGATTTGTCTTGCAATCTGTCTTAGCAATGTTTGCTCAATGGCGAGGTTTATTACCAGAAAATATGTTTACTAATTGTATTCAAAAATGTCTAAAAGGAGAAAGCACTTATGATATTTTGTCTGGTCGTTTATTCCAAGAAATGAATAATCCAGGAATTACGAAAGTGGGTATGTGTAAGGGTGTAGATTTTTTCAACGGCGGATTATTTGCGACTATTCCTCAAATTGAATTACGTCGAGAAGAATTAGAATATTTAGAAGCTTCAGCACAGGAAGATTGGGGTAAAGTTCGACCTGCTATTTTTGGTAATATTTTTCAAAGTACGGTGGGTGAAAAAGAACGTCATGCAGGAGGGATTCACTTTACTTCAGAAAATGACATTATGAAAATAATTCGACCGACTATTAGTAAGTATTGGGAAGACAAAATTGATGCAGCTAATACTGTTAAAGAGTTAGAATTTCTCAGAACAGAAATGCGAAATTATCGAGTTCTCGATCCTGCTTGTGGTTCGGGAAATTTTCTTTATATGGCTTATCAAGAATTGAAACTTGCCGAACAGTTATTACTAGATAAATTAACCGAAATTTCTCAATCACCTCAGCTAGAAATGGGGTTTGTTACGCCCTTACAATTTTATGGCATAGACAATAATTCTTTTGCTGTTGAATTAGCACGAGTAACATTAACTATTGCTCGTAAAGTTGCTATTGATAAACTAGGGATAAATGAAACAGTTTTGCCTCTAGATACTTTGAATAAAAATATTGTTTGTAAGGATGCTTTATTTAGTAAATGGCCTCAAGTAAATGCGATTATTGGCAACCCTCCTTTTCAGTCTAAAAATAAAATGCAAGCTGAATTAGGTCGTAGTTATATTAATAAATTAAGAGAGAAATATTCAGAAGTTCCAGGGAGAGCAGATTATTGTGTTTATTGGTTTAGAAAAAGCCACGATGAATTACCAGAAAACGGTCGTGCTGGTTTAGTGGGAACTAATACAATACGTCAAAATTATTCTCGCGAAGGAGGATTAGATTATATTGTTAATTCGGGCACTATTACGGAAGCTGTTTCAAGTCAACCTTGGTCTGGAGATGCTGTAGTTCATGTTTCAATTGTTAATTGGATGAAGGGAAAAGTAACTGGCAAAAAGAAACTTTATTATCAAATTGGAGATCAAGAAAATAATCCTTGGGAAATGATGGAATTAGACTATATTAATTCTGCTCTTTCTACAGGATTTGATGTTACTCAAGCTCAACAATTAAAAGTTAATTCTGATTCCCAAAGTTGTTATCAAGGGCAAACTCACGGACACGAAGGTTTTTTATTAACTCCCGCAGAAGCAACAGAAATGATTGTTAGTTCTAGCAAAAATTCTGAGGTAATTTTTCCTTATTTAACTGGAGATAATTTATTATCAACTATTCCACCACAACCGCAACGATATGTCATAGATTTTCACCCACGAGAAATAGACGCAGCTAAAAAATATAAACTGCCATTTCAACGGATTAAAGAGTTAGTTTTACCCACCAGAGAATCTACAGGAGAAACAGAAATTAAACGCAATGAAATAGCTCGCAAAAAAAATCCGAAAGCTAAAGTTAATAGACATCATCAAAACTTTCTAGCTAAGTGGTGGTTACTTTCTTATCCCAGACCAGAATTAATCGGCAAAATTGAAAAATTATCTCGATATATTGTTTGTAGTAGAGTCACAAAAAGACCGATTTTTGAATTTATTAATTCTGATATTAGACCAAGCGATGCTTTACAAGTTTTCCCACTTTCTGACGACTATTCTTTTGGTATTTTACAATCAACTATTCATTGGCTTTGGTTTACAGAACGTTGTTCAACTTTAAAGGGCGATTTTCGGTATACATCCAAGACTGTTTTTGATACATTTCCCTGGCCGCAAAATCCAACTTCAGAACAAGTTATGAATGTGGCAAGTGCAGCCGTAGAATTGCTCGAAGTTCGTCGCCAAATTATGGAGAAAAATCAAATTAGCTTAAGAGAAATTTATCAAAATTTAGAGCAAACCAAAAACACAAAATTACACCAAGCACAGGAAAATCTCGATAGTAAAGTACGTTCTGCTTATGGCATAAAAAATAATGAGGAAACTCTAAAATTTCTATTTGAACTTAACTTAGAAGTAGCCAAACAGGAAACTAAAAATCAATCAGTTATTGCTCCAGGAATGCCACCTTTTTTAAGGAGTAGGGGAGTGGGGGAGTAGGGGAGTGAGGGAGTAACTTCTTTGCCTAACTCAGCAGCAAAAATACTAACTTTTTGAGTATGAAGCAGCTCAACAAATAAACACCAGAAAATCTAGAAAGCCTAAAACCTTTATCTGTAAATGCTTTAAGATTTAATCAACCCTACTGAAATGAAAAGTGCTGATAACTGATAACTGAATATATGGCCCAACTCTATAAAGCAACTGGAATAAATCTCAAAGCCATGCCTTTAGGAGAATCAGACCGTCTATTAACCATACTCACCCCAGAATATGGTTTGATACGAGTAGTCGCTCCCGGAGTCAGAAAGCAAAAGTCCAAACTGGGTGGTAGAAGTGAACTATTTGTAGTAAATCAATTATTAATATCCAAAGGCCGATCGCTCGATAGAATCAATCAAGCAGAAACTATACTATCCTACGCGGGCCTAAGTCAAAACCTGGGAAAATTAGCAGCAGGTCAATATTTAGCAGAATTAGTCCTTCACCAAGCTCTGAGCGAACATCCTCAAACAGAACTTTTCTATTTACTAAGCGAACATTTGGGTCGAATAGAACAACTACAACATAAAACCGACCGACTTTGGCATACCCAACTTATAGCATACCTCGCTCATGGAATTTATCATCTACTCGCTATAGAAGGAATAGCACCACAAGTCCAAATGTGTTGTGCTACAGGAAATGAATTACAACCAAACTTCAATTATTCCGACTGGCAAGTAGGCTTTAGTATAGACTCAGGAGGAATTATTAAAATTGATGATACTTCTGTTGTACAATCTTCTTATCCAAACTTATTAGGACAAAAGACTACTACTAAAATCAATACTTTACTCAATGCTAATCAACTTTCACTACTTCAGCAGTTAGCTGAACCTCAACTCAAAGCCCTAGTTAAACTCACTTCCCATCAAGATTGGATTGTAGTAGAAAAACTTTTAAGAAAATATGCTCAGTATCATTTGGGCTACTCTATCCGCTCTGCGGAATTGATTGATACTTATTTAGAATCTCAAATAGGGAGTAGGGAGTAGGGAGTAGGGAGTAGTTAAGATTCAGTCCAGTAGGATGCGTTTTTACTCGCGCAAAGCATTCCATTAGGAACGCTTAACTCACCGAAAAATTAGGGATAGGCGGTGCTATAAACTACTGTATAAATTTAGTATCCAAACCAAATTTTTTTCACAAATAATTTACCGAAAAATTAAGGTATAAAGCCTCTCCATTCATGGAGAAAAAAAATCTTTTTAACCAATCCTCTTTTTTTATAATAAGAGGTAATTCTCAATTCTCAATTCTTGAACAATATTCATTATTAATTATCAATTAAAATGCAACTATCTGATTCAAATTTACAAACAAAAAAAAGACAAGAAAAACAACCGAAAAACAAATCTATTTCCGCTGCATCATTAGCAGAAAAGGAACCAGAACGTGGACTTTTGCCAGTGCTGAAAAATGGTAAATTTTTAACCCTCTGGAGTGGTCAAGTATTTTCCCAACTAGCAGACAAAGTTTACCTGGTATTAATGATTGCTATTATTGCTAATCAATTCCAAGCAGAAGACCAGACTATCAGTGGATGGGTATCCGCAATTATGATTGCTTTTACTATTCCCGCAGTATTATTTGGAGCTGGAGCTGGTGTCTATGTAGATAGATGGCCAAAAAAAGCCGTTTTAGTTGTGACAAATATTGTCAGAGGTGGTTTAGTTCTGATTTTGCCAATAATATTGTGGCTATCTAACGATTTTAATCTAGGCAACCTACCTTTAGGATTTTGCCTAATGTTATTGTTGACTTTTTTAGTTTCTACCCTGACTCAATTTTTTGCCCCTGCGGAACAAGCGGTTATTCCCTTAATTGTAGAAAAGCAAAACCTACTTTCTGCCAACTCTCTCTACACCACTACAATGATGGCTTCTGTAATTATCGGCTTTGCAGTAGGAGACCCATTATTAGAATTAGCCGATAATTTAGTAGCAAAAATTGGTTTTGGGGAAGCTTTAGGTAAAGAATTAGTCGTAGGGGGAAGTTACGCGATCGCTGGTTTACTATTAATACTACTCAAAACAGGGGAACAGAAAGACCTAACAGAAAAGGAACAACCCCATATTCTGGCAGACTTGCGAGATGGCTTACGTTACCTGAAAAATCATCATCGAGTTCGTAATGCTATTATTCAGCAAATCGTTTTATTTTCTATTTTTGCAGCTTTAGCAGTTTTGGCAGTACGTTTGGCAGAAATTATTCCTGGTATGGAAGCTGAAGAATTTGGGTTGTTATTAGCTGCTGCTGGAGTAGGTATGGCTATTGGTGCTGGAATGGTTGGTCAACTCGGACATTGGTTATCTCATTTCCAACTTAGTATGATTGGATCTATCGGAATGGCAGTTTCTTTAGCAGGTTTATCTATATTTAATCAAGAGTTTTGGGTAGCTATGGTTTTGATTGGTATTTTAGGAATGTTTGGTGCAGTAGTTGGAGTGCCAATGCAAACTACTGTTCAAGCAGAAACTCCTGAAGAAATGCGGGGAAAGGTATTTGGTCTCCAGAATAATGCAGTTAATATTGCTCTAAGTTTACCCTTAGCTTTAGTAGGAGTGGCAGAAACTTTTCTTGGTTTATCGACAGTTTTGCTTGGGTTAGCTGGAGCAGCAATAATAGCAGGTATTTTCTTCAGTTTCTTTTCTAAACCAACTTTTGAATAGTTGTTATAGCGCTACGCGCTAGGGAATAGGGAATAGGGAATAGGGAATAGTAAACTGTCAAAGGGTTTCACGATTTAGAAATGTTCTAACCTTAATGCGTAGCGCTATATAACAATCCTATTTTAGGGAATAGGGAATAGTAAACTGTGCTACCGGACATGATATAAGTTATATCATGTCTGGATAATTAATGATAAAAAAAACTTTCTCCTTCTTTTCCTGTTCTTCTTTCTTCCCTCCTGACTCTGTAGGGACGTTGCATGCAACGTCCCTACCTCCTGACTCCTCCATGGTTATTTATCACGGTTCAACCAAACATGATATTATTGCTGATAGCTGACAGCTAATAGCTGTTTGCGAAGCATTCCGCAGGAAATGCTTACTTCAAAATTAACGCAACTTCCTTAGCAAAATAAGTCAAAATTAAATCCGCACCAGCACGTTTCATACTCGTTAAAGTTTCCAACATCACCTTTTTCTCATCTATCCAACCCTTCTCACCAGCAGCCTTAATCATAGCATATTCCCCACTCACGTTATAAGCAGCTACAGGTAGATTAGTTGTCTTTTTCACCTCACAAATAATATCCAAATAAGCGAGCGCGGGCTTAACCATCACCATATCTGCACCTTCAGCAATATCCAAAGCAACCTCTTTGATGGCTTCCCTAGCATTAGCAGGATTCATTTGATAAGTCTTTTTGTCCCCAAATTTTGGCGCAGAATCCAAAGCATCCCGAAATGGGCCATAATAAGCTGAGGCATATTTGGCAGAGTAAGCAAGTATTCCCACATCGAAATATTCAGCAGCATCCAGAGCTTTTCTAATCGCTCCAATACGCCCATCCATCATATCTGAGGGTGCCACAATATCAGCACCTGCTTCAGCCTGGGATAGTGCTTGTTTGACCAAAGCTTCTACGGTGGCGTCGTTGAGAATGACTCCATTTTCCGCCACAATACCGTCGTGACCTTCGCTAGAATAGGGGTCGAGAGCTACATCAGTAATGACGACAATATCTGGTATTGCTTGTTTAATCGCCTTTACAGTTCTTTGTATTAACCCATCTGGGTTGTAGCTTTCCGTACCAACGTTGTCTTTTTGATCTTCCGCAACTAGGGGGAATAAAGCGATCGCATTAATTCCTAAATTATAAGCATCCTCTATTTCTTTGAGCAATAAATCTAGAGTATAGCGATAACTTCCTGGCATCGAAACAACCTCGACTTTTTGCCCTTCTCCTTCCATCACAAACAATGGATAAATTAAATCGTTGACGGTTAACTGGGTTTCCTCAACCATACGTCGCAAAGCGGGAGTGCGACGGAGACGACGGGGGCGCTGTACGCCAGGAAATTCTGTGGACAAATTTGTTTCTGTCATGGGTAGATTACTTATCCTAATATAATTGATAGTCATTAATCATAATCAAAAATTGACATCTAGTCAATGGAAATTAGAGAGAATCTACCCCCGACCATTAATACTTTTTCAGCAAACCCACACGCACTGTTATTTTTACCCTATTTATTTGCTCTCTTTGTGCAACAAAGCCAGTTATAATTAATAATAATTGTATTCTTAGCCAAGTACAAAATAGATATGCGCTTAAAATGCTTAAGAGCTGATCAATGTTTCTGGGGTGAAAACTCAACGACAAACTATAAATAATTATGTTACAAATTAGATTAGCTCAGACTCCTGAAGAAAGAGAAGAAGTTTTCAAATTGCGCTATCAAGTCTATGTAGAAGAACTAGGAAAGTGGGAAAATTTTACTAACTATAAACCTAACCACAAACAAAAGAAAGTAGAAGATTCATTAGACTTATCTGCTAATTTATTTGTGGCTTTTAATAATTATGAGTTATTTGGTACTGTTCGATGCAACTATGCTAAAAATTTAGATTCAGACTCAGACTATTATTCAAAGCTTTATAAAATCAGTGAAACAGTAGGAGATGCTAATATTTTATATACATCAATTGGTGGAATATTTATGGTCAAAGGTTATGTTAGAGGAAAGCTCATAGCCTTGAGAATAGCGCAAGCATATTACAAAAAACTGTTGTTAGATGAAATTAAGTTTGATTTTATAGATGCTTTACCATACTTGGTTCCTTTTTTTGAAAAACTAGGTTATCAAACTATTGGTAAAATTAATTATTCAATTTATGACATTAGGATACTGATGGTATTAAACATACTCAATATTCCACATTTAGAGAAAGTTAAATCACCTCTTCAGCGTGTTTACAGGAACTGGTTAAAATCTCAGAATGCTTAACAGCTTAAAACTCTAATTATGTTTTTATTTTTTATAGTCGAGAATATATTATTTGTAGGTGTTTTGTCTCCAAACCCTTACTTAATTATTAGACAAGTTTAGTGTTTTTGTAATAACCTTAATTTTCATTCTTCATTAAAACTTTTCTAAACTGAATAGGCAGTGTAAATAGTTTGTAAGGCTCTTTGCACAATATCTTCATCTGAAAGTGCCGATAAAGCTAAAGCTGGTGGGCCGCCATTTAAAACCATAATGATAGGTTCTTTGATGTATGGATAAAGATTAAACCATTGGTTAAACTGCCCCGGAGGAAGATCGTTTTCTGGAGTTAATATCCAGGTAGTTGATAGATCCCAGAATGGCTGATCGAATAACAAATAAATTTTGTCTAAAGTCCCCATTCCGAGTCGATAAATAGCTCGCTGCTTATTTTTGGGCAATACAGGATGGAACTTGATATCTCCTTTTTTGAGTACACCAAGGGGGACTGTTACCAAAACCGCATCAAAAGATTGATTATTAATTTTCTCAAAACCCAGTGTCACCCCTTTTTCAGTTCTCGAAATTTCCTTAACCAGTGTATTCAATTTAATTTTGTAGTCACCCTTGAAGGCTGCCAAAATACCTGCGTATCCATCTGGGAATATGACATCGGGGCCGTCGTAGTCATTCACGAAGAGATAAGCTCGCTGATTGATTCGATCTTTATTTGTTCCAGCCGTGTGCTGGATGCTAACAACATTTTCCAACCATCCAGGGGCATCACTGTCCCTAATTTTACGCCTACCACGTCCTCGAATAATGTAATCCTCTTTTTTCGTTCGGATAAGTCGCTGACTTAGCCCCTCGGCCAAATCCACAAGGGGGTTTCCGTTTATCCCATGAATCCAACTAGCTCCCAGTTCCAATGGTACTCCCAGCCGATCATCTGTCCATATCCGTCCCCCAATGCGATCGCGTGCTTCAAACACAGTAACTTCTCGACCATTTGTGGAAAGTTTATGTGCTGAAGCAAGGCCGCTCATTCCCGCACCAATAATTGCAATCCTATCAGCGCTACCTTGCAAGATTGAGTTAGCTGCCCGAAGCCCAGATTCGTAGGCAGCATGAACTGTACTGTTATACTTTGGAAAAGTAGCTTCACCAGCAAAAAAGATCTTCTTGTCAATGGGCTGCTCCAGGGCACCAATGTCACTGCGCGAAGCTCCCTTTGGGATGTATGAATATGAGCCGTATGTGTAGCGATCGCGACTCCAATTGGTTCGGATGTAGCCCAGAAGCTTTTGGTTTTTCGCCTGAAAACCCTCCCAGGGCAAGAAATTAAAAAGTAAGCTACTGGTAACTCCATGTAGTAATAATCGTCGATTCATTTTTAGCTAGATTTATC
>NZ_LGSU01001302.1 GCF_002260545.1 Hydrocoleum sp. CS-953
CTCTATATCCTCAACTGTAATATTATTTGTCGCCTCCAACTTAATATCCGCATCCCCAGAAGTCTCATCAAATTCATCATTTATCGTAATATTAGTTGCAGACAAAGAAACACTTTCCCCACCACCTTTAATTCCGCCACCTGTAGCAATAATATCGCCCCCTGCTTCTATTTTGATATCACCCCCAATTCCTTGAACAGCACTAGAATTAATCAACCCTGTCATAATATTGTTATTAGCTTTCAGGTCAATTCTTCCCCCATCAGTAGTTTCGCTCAAACTGCGGATATTTCCTACACTAATATCACCATGAGTTGCTTCCAGATTAATTGCCCCACCATTTCCTCCACCACTCTGAACAAGAGGATTACGCAGCAATAGTTGCGTACCTGTGGCAGTTCCCCATGGGGCAGCATCACCTGCTTTGTATAAAGTTCCACTATCTCCCGAATAATTATCTGTCACCCTCAAAGTCCAAGTTCCATTAGGGTTCTCTCCATTAAATCCTGCCAAATTGCCTTGGGGACTATATGTACCATCAAACGGAGCATTACCAGAGTTGATATTTGTAGAAGCATCATCATCAAATACAGTATCTTGAAAGTTTTGTCCACTACCACCAACACCTGCAAACAAAGTTACTGCACTCCCTTGGGGTGATTCGAGATAAACTTCTAAGTCTCCATCGTAAGTATGTTTAGCAGAAAAGCGTACATCTAGATTTTCTATAGTTTCTAAGTCACCATCGACAGTAAAAGTAAAAGTTGCATTCCCTTCTGTACCTTCTGCTGGTATTGCTCCACCCTCATCCACATCTATAGTAGCAAGCAACTCCCCACCAGACAAAACCGGCAACCAAGAAGTATCAATATTCCCCAAAATAATTTCAGCACCAGCAATATTCAAATTCCGCCCATTAGTCTTAATAGTATCCGCACCATTCTCAAAGGTATTCGGATCGCTCCCAACATCCGCTTCATTATCCAACATCTGAACAACACCTATTCCATCCCCATCAGCATCGGCACGAAATTCTATCTCTCCATCCCCAGGCTGAAATTCCAACACATCATCCTCTATATCCTCAACAGTAATATCATTTGTGGCCTCCAACTTAACATCCGCATCCCCAGAAGTTTCATCAAATTCATCATTTATCCGAATATTAGTGGCAGACAAAGAAACACTTTCCCCATTACTACTAATTCCGCTTCCTGTAGCAGAAATATCTCCCGTCGCTTCTATATTAATTGCACCATCGGCAGAAATATTTTCTGTTAATGTCACATCTCCTGCGCTCTTANCATTTGTGGCCTCCAACTTAACATCCGCATCCCCAGAAGTTTCATCAAATTCATCATTTATCCGAATATTAGTGGCAGACAAAGAAACACTTTCCCCATTACTACTAATTCCGCTTCCTGTAGCAGAAATATCTCCCGTCGCTTCTATATTAATTGCACCATCGGCAGAAATATTTTCTGTTAATGTCACATCTCCTGCGCTCTTAATTTCTAATTCTCCTCCAACAACAGAAATACCATTGACACCCTCACTCACACCTCCAATATTTACATTTACTACATCAAAAAATACTCCCCCACTACCAGAAACCGCTTCTAAATTTTCTACATTTAACTGTAAAGGTGCATCATTTAAACCTATTCCACCACTTCCAGATGTTTGAAATAAAGCACTACCAGCATTAATAATTGAACTATCAGAAACTCTGGCAATATTTCCCCCATTAGCATTAACTAAAACCTGCCCTGTTGTAGTTAAATTTGACAGATTTATATCTCCTACTTCTCCTAAATTTCCCAACTCAATATTAATAGTGCCACTACCAGCATTTAAAGTTGTTCCATCTAACTGATTTATTGATGCTTTCCCGTCAGAACGGTTAGCTAAATTCATCTCATCATTATTACCAAGAATGTCAATATTTCCATTACCAACTGATGTATCAATATCGGCATTTATATTAATACTACGACCAGCTTTGAATTCTACAGATGAATCAGTTTCTATCTTTTCATTAACTGTTATATCATTGTCAGCTTCTAATATTACATTCCCTGATAATTGCTCAATATTTTCTGCACTAATTGTCAAATCTGCATTCTCATCTTGAGCAATTTGTGAATTATTAGAATTTTCTGACTCTCCTATCGNATCAATATCGGCATTTATATTAATACTACGACCAGCTTTGAATTCTACAGATGAATCAGTTTCTATCTTTTCATTAACTGTTATATCATTGTCAGCTTCTAATATTACATTCCCTGATAATTGCTCAATATTTTCTGCACTAATTGTCAAATCTGCATTCTCATCTTGAGCAATTTGTGAATTATTAGAATTTTCTGACTCTCCTATCGTTACACTTTCTGGTTGTGAAAATATCGTTCCTTCTTCTCCCAATGCTGCAGTAACATCCACACTTCCATCAAATGTAAATTCTTCTTTTCCCGTAACTTCAACAAACCCTCCATTACCAGAAAATTCTCCTCCTTTAGCACTAATATCTCCAGCAAAATTAGTAGTTCCATCAGACCAAATTATTACCCTTCCTCCATCTCCATTCTCAATAGCATTAGCAGAAATAATTGAGCCACTATTAACAGAAGTTTCTTGAGAATTGAAAACTGTACTACTCTCTTGAGAGTCTCCTCCAATTAATACCGTCCCCCCACCATTTAAACCATTCGCATTAATATTAGTATCAATCAGAGCTACGCGATCGCCCAATACATTTACCTCGCCTCCTACATCCTCAGCGCTCGATACATCTATACCTCCAGAAGTTATGGCAGTTCCTGGTAAATCTGCCACTACTGTATTTGAATCTGTCAACACCACATCACCATTTTCATTAACAGTTACAGATGTGGCCTGAATTATTTCTCCACCTGTTAAGAGTCCGGGTAAAGATAGAGGGGCTATATCAATCTCTTCCCCATTCACTATGACTGGGTTTACTTCTAAACTGAGTAAATGTCCTGGTTGAGAAATTCTTAAGACACTACCACCTTCTACTGCTGCGATGGTAATATTACCCCCTGCTGTAGAGAGTTGCCCAGTATTAATAACTGTGCCACCTAATAAGGTGAGATTTTCTCCGGGGTTTAAAGTTAAATTTCCTTCGTTAACTATAGCGCCTGGGTTAGACACATTAAATTTATAGCCACTGGGGTCTCCGACTAAATTAGCATAGTCATTTGTACCCATGGCTTTAAACCAGAAATTGTTGCTGTCAAAACCTATACCTGTGGCCGTAGTAACGCTGAATGAGGCGGGTATGTTAAGGCTGGCGTTTGGGCCGAACATTATGCCAGCGGGGTTCATTAAGAAAAGATTAGAGTTACCACCAATAACTTGGAGCAGACCGTTGATATATGAAGCGTTGCCTCCTGTGACTCGCCCTAGAATGTTGCGAGTGTCGGGAGTAGTAAGGAAATTCGCGGTTTGGCCTGAGTTGACGTTGAATTGGTCAAAACTGTGAAAGAGGTTAGCTCCACTACGAGTACCACCTTCGATATTAAATTGGTTGCCCTGTGGTGTAACAGTTGTACCTGTACCGTCGTTTGCCGGAGTTATGGGTTGGGAGTTAACAGGAGTTGGGGCTAATATGCCTAATATTAAAGTCAGAGCTGTTATACTATAAGATTCTAATTTATTAGCTTTCATAAAAAAAACCTCTACAGTTACTGAATTTTTTCTTAGACTATTGATAGATACCCAACTTTGGTACTGAAGCTTCTCTTTAAATTGTTGATATTTCTGTTCTGGGTAGTGAAGCTTCTCTTTAAAATTGTTAATATTTCTGTTCTGGGTAGTGAAGCTTCTCTTTAAAATTGTTAATANTGGGTAGTGAAGCTTCTCTTTAAAATTGTTAATATTTCTGTTCTGGGTAGTGAAGCTTCTCTTTAAAATTGTTAATATTTCTGTTCTGGTAGGAGTTATGCAAAAAATTCGGCGATCGGGATTTTAAATTTCTTCCCTGTCGCTCGCAATGACGAAAACAAATTGTGCTGAGTAAGTCCTATAAATGTTAAAAAAATTGTAGGGGCGGGTTTAGCTGAAAGTGTATATAATTAGGAACTTATTCCTACAAACCCGCCTTATGCTCACCTACTTAATACCAGGTAGAAGTTTGGAGACAAAACCCTCACATACTTAAAATTCCTACACAAATTATAGCAGTTTTCACTTAGGTAGATCAAAATAGGGACGTTCCATGAAACGTCCCTACAATGGTCTTTTGTTCTTAAAAGTTTATTCCATCTTTACTGAAAATCGCTATAAATTTTATATAGAATTTACTATTTCAGAATAATGGTTCTACAGTATCAAAATCTCCCGAAGCAGTAGGAAGATTATTGTTATTTTTAAGTGAAACTTTTCCTCAGAAAAACTATTCTGGAGTCTTCTGTAATTCAGGTCTTTCCTCAGCAACTATTGCCTCTTCTACAGGACAAACTTCTAGACAAATTCCGCAGTCAATACAGGTATCAAAATCAATCCAATACCAATCTGTTCCTTTAATATTTTTACCAGGACCTTCATGGATACAAGCAACTGGACAAGCATTAACACAGTCAGCAACACCTTCGCAAATATTAGTAACAATTGTATGTGGCATTTTCGTTTTTTTTAGTTTAGTTAAAAGTTTAAAGTGATTAATTCAAAACTTATAGCGCTTGGCACAGGTAATAGGCAATAGGGGAAGAGAAAGATGATTAGACAAATAAGTAGATAAGCTCTAATCAACCTAACTATTTAAGGAAATATAAAGTTACTAAAACCCTTGAGATTGCTTCTATACACTCCGTTCCGCTCGCAATGATGTACTTGTATATTTTCCCACCTATCTACTTAATCTTAGCAATTTGGCTGAAAAATACAAACTATCTCCAATTGAATACTATAGAGTAATTTAGCAAAATTACCCTTATCAACTTTTCTATTCTTCCTTCTTCCTTTTTCCTTCAATTTAGCTTTGATAAAAATTCCTCATAAATTTGAGACTTAGAACCAAAAACATAATTAGGAGTAGAAACTGTCAGGTCTGTACCACCTACTTTTCTCAGATGGTTAATTGCTGATAATAACATATTTTGTTTTACCACAATTGTTACAGCATACCAGTCATTTTTTTCTCCAGAATATACTTTAGCAATAGTCGGTCCTTGCAAACCAGAAATACCATTTAATTCACTTTTATACATGAGGCGATCGCCTATTTCATCTGCTGATTTTCCCTCTACATTTGCTGTGATTGAAACATATTTTTTCGACTCCATCTGCGCTTCTATTAACTCTAAAATAACCTTAGTTGTTTCCAACTTAATTTCACTTTCTTGTAACAACCGTTTATTACCAATTAAACAAGCTTGGGAGTCGAGAAGTGTACCTCCTTCAATTTGTTTTAAACGATTTTCTCTGAGGGTTGTACCAGTGCTAGTTATATCAGCAATCATATCAGCATATCCCATAGTAGGTGCCGCTTCCATTGCACCTTGAACAGATACTAAAGAAAAATGTACAATTAATTTTTCGTAGAGCCATTTTTGGGTTAAATGATGATATTTAGTCGCAATTCTCAAATTTTTTCCTTTATCTCTAAATAAGAGGGTTAACTCTGCTAAATCTTCTATAGAAGAAACATCTACCCAACTCTCAGGAACGGCTAAAACTAATTTACATTTACCATAACCTAACTTATCCCAAATTACTATTACATCATCATGGGATTGACTTTCTTCAGAAACCACATCATAACCTGTAATTCCTAAATCAACACTTCCTTCCTCTACCTTTGTAAAAATATCTGCTGCTCTTTGAAATAAAATTTTCACTTGTGGTAAAGCAGGAATATAACCAAAATATTGTCTGTCATTAGGTCTAGATACACGCAAACCACAAGCTGACAATAATTCCATTGTTCCTTTTGCTAAAGCACCTTTACTTGGTAAGGCTATTCTTAAAATATTATCTTTTGTCATTTCATTTATCAGTTATTAGTTCAGTTATCAGTTATCAGTTATCAGTATTTCCTGCTAAATTAGGAGGCTGGAAATTCAGTTATCAGTTATCAGTTATCAGTATTTCCTGTTAAACTAGGAGGCTGGAAATTCAGTTATTAGTTATAAGTTATCAGCGAACCTAATTTTTTGATAATTTAATTTTAGAATTTTAAATCACCATTCGGCTTTTCATTTAATTAATAAAGCCAACATTCGTTTAACTTTTACTAGATTTTCAGCCAGAGATTTGTGTTCATAATACTTGATTAAATTCAGGTTGCAAGCAAGTATAAAGATGATCTTCAAACTTACTAGCTGAACCCATAGCAATTTGAAGAAAACGACATAGTTCTGCATCTCCATTTCCTAAACATTCTGCTATTAGAAGTCAGCTTTTCCTCGGGAATGCTCCGCAAACAGCTTTTTAATGAATGAAGCCAACATTTGTTTAACTTCTACCACATTTTAACTAATTCTTGGAAATCTCTCAATTACTTTTAAAGTAGGAAAAAGTAATAAAGCTGATAGCTGACTGCTATTTCCTGACAAATTTAATTCTTTAAAATTTCCCAATGCTAATTACCCCTTTAAATTAAAGGTAATAAAGCTGTTTAGCTGCGCGAAATGAAAAACGTAGTTCCTCCGCAGGAGGCAAGCTGATAGCTTATTCAATAGACATCTCCAAAAAGAAAAAATAACATCAATATATCCTACATAAATAATCAATTATTTCCCCCTACTCCCTATTCCCTACTCCCTATTCCCTATTCCCTAATATTTCTAACTTGATTTACTACTTCATTTAATTCTAAATTTTTTTGTTCCCCTGAATCTAAATTTTGTAAAAGCACTTTACTTCCTTCTTTTTCAGCAGAATTGATAATAATTACAAATGGAATCTTCTGCTGATTCGCATACTCGATATTACTCTCAACGTCTCTTCCTATCACATCAGTTTCTACTCGTAAACCTAGCTCTCTCAATTTTTCAGCTACTTCTACAGAATAAGCATAATATTCTGAACTAACACCAACTACCAAAACTTCAACAAATTGATAATTATTTAAACTCAAATTATCTTTTTCTGCTAATTCCTTTCTCAGTTCTTCCATCACATAAGAAAAACCAGTAGCAGGAGTATCTTTTTCACCCCCTAAACTAACAACCAAATCATCATATCTACCTCCACCACATAATTTTCTTTCTACTCCTAACTTACTGTCATAAATCTCAAAAACCATACCTGTATAATATTGAAGACCCCGACTAATTCCCAAATCAAGACTAATCCGATTTTTGTCAAGATTAAAAGCTTCTAAACTTTTCAAAATATCTTGTAATTGTATCAACCCATAACCATCAATACTATAAGCTGAAAGGAGTTTTTCTGCTTCTTTGAATATGGCAAGTGGCTCTCCTTTTAGTTGACTCAATTCCGTCATAAAATCTNCCTGTATAATATTGAAGACCCCGACTAATTCCCAAATCAAGACTAATCCGATTTTTGTCAAGATTAAAAGCTTCTAAACTTTTCAAAATATCTTGTAATTGTATCAACCCATAACCATCAATACTATAAGCTGAAAGGAGTTTTTCTGCTTCTTTGAATATGGCAAGTGGCTCTCCTTTTAGTTGACTCAATTCCGTCATAAAATCTAGTGCTTGATTTAATTGTTGAGTCTGGTCTTGATGTTTAATTTTCACCAACAAACGGTCAACTACTTCTTCTGGTGCGCGAGTGCTTGTGAGTCCGATATTCATACTTTCCAAAAACTCAAAAATTGCTGTTCGAGCCTCACTTTCTTCTAAGCTTTGGAGAATATCTTTAATTTTTGTTGGTGTTGTATTTGTATCTATTTGTTGTTCAATAGAAGTATCTTTTTTAAACGCAGGATAAATTTCAGAAAGTCGGTTTTCTACAACCTCTTTTCCTTCTATTCTTAGAGTTTCCATCTGACTAAGTAGAAAACTACGAAGACGAGTATCTAACTCAAGATGGTCAAGAAAATTATTCAGAACTCCAACGTGGCCGATAAATGTTTGATATTCAGTTAAACCTAGACGGTCTAAACCTTGACAGGCCATAGAAATAACTTCCGCATCAGCGATCGCTCCCGTGGCCCCAATTAACTCTATTCCCATTTGGGTAAATTGCCGATATCTTTCTTTCTGGGGCTGTTCATAACGAAATACTGGCCCAGTGTAATAAAGGCGCATTGGCAGAGGTAGTTCTTGGAGGTTGTCCAAATAAGCACGGACAACTGAGGCAGTGAATTCTGGTCTTAGACAGAGGCGACGGTTACGGTAAACAAAGTCGTAGAGACGAGAAATAATGTCCTCACCAGATTTTTTCAGATAGAGTTCCGTATATTCTATAAGTGGCACATCTATTGGTCGATAGCCGTAAGATTCAAAATTGCTACTCAGTGTACTTTTAATTTTTCTATCTATCTGGTAACTGCTTGGGAGGATGTCGTTAACTCCTCTGACTCTTTCTACTTTTGTGGTTTGCATAGACAAAATATCAAAGATTGTGGTTTTCTCATCGGAATTTTGACACAGATGTATCATACCAATTGATAATGGATAATTGATAAGATTTCAGTAGTTGATTCAATCCTCTTGGTTTTAACCAGAAGTAATTAATAATTTTTGAGATACAGAAGATTCTGAAGTTATGAGGTACGAATTTTAATTATAAAGCTTTGTAGTGCAGGCATTTTCCCCGCGACTGGTGTACCTCATAAAAATGGAAAGCCTTGTAGTTTTCATTATTCATTAATGAAGCGATGTGCAACTTTACTATGGAATAATCAGCTTTTTTGGGTCTTTAGCGGTAAAGTCTGGTTCTCAAAACTCCCTAAATATCGTCGGTTGGAAAAAGTTGCACATCGCGTTTATTTTATCTCTTTTTTTCCATGATTAAATCTTTCTATCTATAACCTTCCTTCAGTGGAAAATTACCAACATTTTCATTTTTCAAAGCTCCTGAAAAAAATCGCGCGTCAAAGGATTTTCACTTGCATCCTCAAACAAATTCTGATACTCTAAATATTAGATGGAGCTACTCGCCTATACGCATGACTTATTATTCAACTTAGTTGACTAACCAAGATAAAATCAAACATTTACATTTAGAAATTTTTCCTAAGAGCCATACCAGAAATACTTTCATCTTCTGGAGCTTTGCTAAATACTTAATTTTTCCATGATTAAATCTTTCTATGTATAACCTGACTTCAGTGGAAAATTACCAACATTTTCATTTTTGAAAGCTCCTAAAAAAAACGCGGGTCAAAAGATTTTCACTTGCATCCTCAAACAAATTCTGATACTCTAAATATTAGATGGCGTTGCTCGCCTACACCCATGACTTATTATTCAACTTAATTGACTAACCAAGATAAAATCAAACATCTACATTTAGGAATTTTTCCAAGGAGCCATACCAGAAATACTTTCATCTTCTAGAGCTTT
>NZ_LGSU01001303.1 GCF_002260545.1 Hydrocoleum sp. CS-953
CCTCAATGGGTAGTTAAACATCTATCACCAAAAAGTTCAGACCCAGGAGTTTTGCCTGTCGATCAAAAATTGTTTGAGAGAGAAGCAGAAACCCTATACAAATTAGGCAAAGACTCAGACCAAATACCAAAATTATTTGCTCATTTCCAGGAAGGAACAGAATTTTACTTAGTACAAGAATATATAGAAGGGCAAGATATTAGTCAGGAACTTACGCCGGGGAAAAAATTAAGCGAGTCTTATACCATCGCCTTACTCAAAGGAATATTATCAGCATTAGAAACAGCTCATCAAAATAATATAATTCACCGAGACATCAAACCACAAAACTTGATGCGTCGGAAGTCGGATAACAAAATAGTATTGATAGACTTTGGAGCGGTAAAAGAAATAAGTGTATTAACTACAGCTAACCAACAAGGAACAACAAGTTTAACTGTAGCAGTCGGAACACCAGGATATATGCCAAGCGAACAAGGTATCGGCAAACCAAGATTAAGTAGCGATATCTATGCAGTAGGAATGGTAGGAATAAAAGCACTCACAGGAAAAGAACCACAAAACTTACCAACAGACCCAGATACAGGAAATATAATCTGGCGAAACCAAGCACAAGTAAGTAACCGCCTGGCAAATATATTAGATAAGATGGTGCGGGAGTATTTTAGAGAACGTTATAAAAATGCCACAGAAGTATTAGAAGCATTAAATATTCAAACTCCACCACAACCAACACCAGCACCAACACCAGCACCAACACCACAACCAACACCACAACCAACAATTCTATCTCTACCTAAAACTCAAACCCAAACCCAACCTAATAAAACCAGAAGAAAAATATTGATCTTAGGAGGTTTAGCAGGAAGTGGGTTTGTCGCAGCAATGTTAACTAAAGATTTGTGGGGTGGGTTTTTATTTGTCAAAACAAAAACATACTTATCTACTTCGACTTCGACTCATAAATTTGAGACAGTCAAAGTTAACGCAAAAGGAGAAATAATTAATCGTTCTCAAGGTCAAGCAGAGGTGATGATAGAAAACTTAGATCATGGAGTTACCCTAGCAATGGTAAAAATTCCCCCAGGTAGATTTCTCATGGGGTCTCCAAAGACGGAAGTAGGAAGAACGGATAGNGAGAAATAATTAATCGTTCTCAAGGTCAAGCAGAGGTGATGATAGAAAACTTAGATCATGGAGTTACCCTAGCAATGGTAAAAATTCCCCCAGGTAGATTTCTCATGGGGTCTCCAAAGACGGAAGTAGGAAGAACGGATAGTGAAAGTCCACAACATTATGTAGACGTGCCAGAATTTTTTATGGGAAAGTATCCAGTCACTCAAGCACAATGGCAAGCAGTTATTGGAAATAATCCTTCTAGGTTTAAAGGTTTCTTTAAAGGAGCAAACCGTCCTGTAGAAAAAGTAAGTTGGAACGACGCGACAGAGTTTTGTCAGAAACTTTCAGAAATAACAGGTAAAAAATATAGTTTACCCAGTGAGAGTAAGTGGGAATATGCGCGCCCGTGCAGGAACAACAACACCATTTTATTTTGGGGAAACTATAACGTCTGAGTTAGTTAACTTTCATGGTAACTNGCGCCCGTGCAGGAACAACAACACCATTTTATTTTGGGGAAACTATAACGTCTGAGTTAGTTAACTTTCATGGTAACTATACTTATGCTGATGCACCAAAAGGAATATATCGTCAACAAACAACAGATGTGGGAATTTTTCCTCCTAATGCTTTTGGTTTGTACGATATGCACGGTAATGTCTGGGAATGGTGTGCTGATGATGGGCATAATAATTATATTGGAGCGCCTACAGATGGAAGTGTTTGGTTAGATGGAAATAAGAATTATTCTTGGCTGCGGGGCGGTTCCTGGGTCAACCATCCTGATCTATGCCGTTCGGCGTATCGCAACGGCATCGTTAGGCGCGACGTCCCCAGCAGCGCTTTTGGTTTTCGTGTAGTATGCGATGGCGGGAGAACTCTTTAACCCTTTTCTCTTTTCCCCTTTTGCCCTTTTCCCTCTTTTTCTTTTCTCTTTCTATCCCACGAAGCGGGGAAAATTTTTTTTCAGAGTGGAGAAGTTTTTTCAGTTATCAGTTATCAGTTATCAGTTATCATTTTATCGCTCAAATTCAGAGAAAAAAACCATTTTGTGAAGCACCCAAAAGAAATAGTCAGAGTCGAGAATCTGCATTTTGTGGAGCTACCCAAAAAATCGGCAAAAAATTCATGGTACAATTTAATTAATGGGAGTCGCTCGTACCTACGCCTGACTTTTTATTCAACTAAAAAATATGGTCAAACAAGGGTTTTGCCACAGATGTACCGATAATTGTGTTGCCTAATAGAAGCGATAGAACGACCTTCTGCTTNAAAATTCATGGTACAATTTAATTAATGGGAGTCGCTCGTACCTACGCCTGACTTTTTATTCAACTAAAAAATATGGTCAAACAAGGGTTTTGCCACAGATGTACCGATAATTGTGTTGCCTAATAGAAGCGATAGAACGACCTTCTGCTTCGCGATCGCTCCAATCCAGAGAAAAAAACATTTTGTGAAGAACCCAAAAGAAAAAGTTACAAGAATAGAGAAATAATCGCTCAAATTCAGAGAAAAAAACCATTTTGTGAAGCACCCAAAAGAAATAGTCAGAGTCGAGTATCTGCATTTTGTGAAGCACCAAAAAAAATCGGCGCGGAAAAGATTTCCCCCTTGCGTCGGCAAAAAAATCATGGTACAATTTAATGAATGGGGGTCGCTCGTACCTACGCATGACTTTTTATTCAACCACGAAGCAAAACATAGCCAGACCAGTTATCAGTTATCAGTTTTGCTCTATCCGCAACAGTCAATACATTTTCTGAAGCACTCCAATAGAGGAGATTAATAGTCAAATTTTCCCACTATTGCTCTATACGCAACAGTTAATACATTTCCTGAAGCACCCAGCCAAAGGAGATGAATATTGGAATTTTTCTACTATTGCTCTATNACTATTGCTCTATACGCAACAGTTAATACATTTCCTGAAGCACCCAGCCAAAGGAGATGAATATTGGAATTTTTCTACTATTGCTCTATACGCAACAGTTAATACATTTCCTGAAGCACCCCAATAGAAGAGATGAATAGTGAAAAATTCCCACTATTGCCTATAAAGAAATAGTCAATACATTTTATTAAGCACCCCGATAGAGGAGATGAATAATGAAATTTTTCTACTATTGCTCTATACGCAACAGTTAATACATTTCCTGAAGCACCCCAATAGAAGAGATGAACCGATGAGAGAATCGGCATTTTGAGTAGCTCCCAAAAAAATCGGCGACGAAAAGAAATTCCCCTTGCGTCGGCAAAAAAATCATGGTACAATTTAATGAATGGGGGTCGTTCGTACCTAAGCATGATTTTTTATTCAACTAAAAACAAATTCTAAGGTGNCAACAGTTAATACATTTCCTGAAGCACCCCAATAGAAGAGATGAACCGATGAGAGAATCGGCATTTTGAGTAGCTCCCAAAAAAATCGGCGACGAAAAGAAATTCCCCTTGCGTCGGCAAAAAAATCATGGTACAATTTAATGAATGGGGGTCGTTCGTACCTAAGCATGATTTTTTATTCAACTAAAAACAAATTCTAAGGTGTCGCCGAAGTAACAGTAATATTACACCAATTTAGATAAAATCAAAAATAGATCGAAATATTAAGTAAAAATGAAAGTCGAAGAAGGATTGGAAGTTCTGGAGACAGTTCTACCTCCAGGCTCCTTAAACGCTGTAAAAAGAATGGTATTTTCTCAAGCATGGGAAGGTAAAGCTTATGCTGAAATTGCCGAGCAAGCAGGTTACGACCCAGACTACATCAAAGGAGTAGCTGCCAGCTTATGGCAAAGTCTTTCTAGTGTCTTAAAAGAAAAAGTAACCAAGAAAAACTTTCGCGCTCTGCTGAGACAAAAATTTGACACTCAGAAATCATGTCTTGCCCAAACCGAGCCAAATATTCAACAGCAAATATTCCAACCNAAGCTTATGCTGAAATTGCCGAGCAAGCAGGTTACGACCCAGACTACATCAAAGGAGTAGCTGCCAGCTTATGGCAAAGTCTTTCTAGTGTCTTAAAAGAAAAAGTAACCAAGAAAAACTTTCGCGCTCTGCTGAGACAAAAATTTGACACTCAGAAATCATGTCTTGCCCAAACCGAGCCAAATATTCAACAGCAAATATTCCAACCTTCTACAGAAACAAACAAAACACTCTCTAAACCAAAAATTGATTGGGGAGAAGCCATAGACGTTTCCGTTTTTTATGGACGCTCGCAAGAACTAAACCAACTCCAACAATATATTATCACAGATAGTTGTCGCTTAATAGCCCTACTTGGTATGGGTGGCATTGGTAAAACAGCATTAGCAGCAAAAGTCGCCCAACAACTACAGAATAAATTTGACTATATAATATGGCGATCGCTCCGCCACTCTCCTCCACTAGAAACAATTTTGAGGGAACTTATCTCATTTTTCTCTGACCAGGAATGTACCCAAGGAGAACTAAACAAACTTATTGAATACTTACGCCAGTCACGCTGTCTAATAATTTTAGATAGTGTCGAAACAATATTAAAACCTGGATGTACAGGTCATTATCGTTCTGGCTACGAAAACTATAGTCAACTATTTCAGTTAATTAGCCAAACATCCCACTCTAGCTGCCTCATTCTCACCAGTCGAGAAAAACCCCCAGAAGTAGCAGCATTTGAAAGTATAGATACAACAGTACGATCGCTACAAATATTTGGTTCAAAAGAAATAACCAAAACCTTACTACAAACAAAAGAAATATCAGGCACAGAAGCACAAAAACAACAACTCAGTCAACATTATAGTAATAACCCCCTAGCATTAAAAATAGTCATCACCTCCATCAAAGACCTATTCGACGGAGACCTAACAGAATTTCTCCAACATAATACTGCCACCTTTAATGGAATTCGCCGACTCCTCAACCAACACTTTGAGCGTCTCTCAGAAATAGAAAAAAAAATCATGGTTTGGTTGGCAGTTAACCAAGACTGGACTAATGTACAAAAATTAGAAATGGATATTCTGCCAGCCATTTCCAAAGTTAATCTACTAGAAAGTTTAGAAGCTCTCATCTGGCGCTCCATAGTCAAGAAAAAATTAAGTATGTACACAGTAGAACCTCTAATAATGGAGTATGTTCTTAACTACTTAATTGAAGAAATTGTTACTGAATTAACTACTACTAACTTAAATTTATTTCTTAGTCATTCCTTAATTATAACCACTGGCAAACGCTCTATTAAAGAACAACAAAATCAGCTAATTATCGAACCCATTGCCAGACAACTCAATAAAATATTTAGTTCTACTCAAGCCCTCGAACAACAATTATTATTAATTTTAAATAAACTACAAGCTGACGAAACTGCCGTATGTAGTTATGGTATAGAAAATCTGATAAATCTCTGTATGAAACTAGAGATTGATTTAATGATAGGCGACCTTTATTCTCACAAAATGGAATGTCGTCAATCTGCCCATAACTATTCCCAAAAAGCTATTGAAGTATTAACTAAAACTCACCAGAAAAACTCAGAATTTTGTGCATTAGTTCCTGGGAAAATTTGTCCTGCTAGTAAAAATAATCAACATAAATGCCATGAAAATAACGAGTCACAATTAGTAGATAATCACTCCTGTATTTGTCCTACTAATTTTGGAGATTTATCTGAGCATAATTATCAAGAATCACAACAGCAAAAACTAGATAGAAATATTTTAGATATAGATAGCCCAATGTTGTTAGAGAAAATGCAAATATCATCTAATGTTGATATTTCTGTTATAGCTTCTAGCCCGAATAAAGAGTTTTTAGCGATCGCCGATCTATCGGGAAATATTCGTCTCTTGTCGATGGTGAATCCTAAAGTGGATATAGTTCTTAAAGGTCATACTCAAGAAATACATTCTATTGTTTGGAGTCCAGATGGAAATCTTTTAGCAACTGGAAGTGACGATTTAACAATAAGATTATGGGATATTAATACAGGTAAATGTCTACAAATTTTTAGTGAACATACAGCTCGAATTTATGCTTTAATTTGGAGCCAAAATAGTCAAACTATTATTAGTAAAAGCGAAGATGAAACTATTAAGCTCTGGGATATTTTTACTGGTAAATGTTTACATACTTGGTCAGCAGAAAATTTTATTCAATCTTTTACCGATTTAGATTTATCACCAGCTAATACTTCTGAATTTTTAGCTCCTACTTTTTATGAGGTAGAATGTCATGTTAATCTAAAGATGAATAGTTTAAGTTTTGTTGGGTTTGCAGATTCGGAATTAAATTCTGACTCCTTAGTATCTTTTATATTTGCATATAAAACCTAGGAAAATTATTGAATTTTTTTGGCGTTGGTGAATGATTGTATGATTTTTAGGAGTTAGGAGTCAGGAGTCAGGAGTTAGGAGTTAGGAGTTAGGAGTTAGGAGTTAAAACAGTTTTTTTCCTTACTATTAATATTACAACCATAAGAATTTCATACCTTATTTCACCGAATAATTAATAATTAATAGTTAATAATTAATAATTAATAGNATTATTGAATTTTTTTGGCGTTGGTGAATGATTGTATGATTTTTAGGAGTTAGGAGTCAGGAGTCAGGAGTTAGGAGTTAGGAGTTAGGAGTTAGGAGTTAAAACAGTTTTTTTCCTTACTATTAATATTACAACCATAAGAATTTCATACCTTATTTCACCGAATAATTAATAATTAATAGTTAATAATTAATAATTAATAGTTGATAGTCAATTAATTATTCATTCAAAAATTCACGCCTTGAAGCCTCCCCTTAGATAGGGGATAAATCAAAAAAATTCCTTTTAGTCAATCCCCTTCTTTTAAGAAGGGGTAATTATTAATTATTAATTATTAATTGTTCATTGTGTTTTTTGCTGAACAATGCCATTTTTTTTTCATAACTTCAGGACACATTAAAAATACAAGTATAAATCAAGTATAAATTATATAACTTTGGGCAGTTTAGTTCTTTTCTTTTTTAGCAACAATGATTAAATTAAAGCTCACTCCCCATCTGTCGCGTCACTTAAGTAGGGCTTGCTGATTAAATCTAAAAGCATTAAAAGATAAAGGTTTTAGCCTTTTTAAATCGCGAAAAAGTACCTGGTTTTGAGCTGCTTGATGGTCAAAAAGTGAGGATGAAAGGTTAACACGAAGCAGAAAAATCAAGGGATGATTCTTCCTTCTGCCTCCTCGCTCCGATACCCATTCCTCCCGACTCCTACCCTCACCCATAAGACTTGTTCAGCAAGCCCTAAGTATTCCATTTCCCATCTATGTTTCGTAGGGTTTTGGTTTCCAAATCCCTCTTTCACTTGGGTTTGGAGACCAAACCCCTACGATAAAATTTTACAACCTATCTAACCTATCTAGCATTTCTATAGTTATATAGTTATATAGTTATAGAGATTTTTCGACAAGAAACACAGTCGGTCAATTTCAGCATAAAACCAATGATTTTATTGAATCATAAATCTCTCAACTAACCTCATAAACCAAGGAGTTAAAATTAACATTAGGCTCTCTTGAATTCTGAATTTTTATGATTATTGAGTAGGCAATTCTGAGCCAATTTCATTGTACTATTAAACATCAGGTCTAGACTTATTAAATTTTGTCAAATATTTACTATCTCTTTTGTACAAATCAACGAAGATATTTGACATTATTTGACTACATAAGACTATATTTATGTACAACGTTTATTATACCTTATTTAATATTATAACTAAACATTTTGGTATTTTTGTTTAACAATCCAATCAAGAATTAAACGATTAACTATTTCGGGACATTCATCATGGGCACAATGACCAGCATTATCTAATTCTATAAATTCTAAACGGGGATTAAGTTGGGTAAACTGACTTGGATTGNCGATAAACCAGAAAAAAATGCCGAAAAACTAAACATTTTGGTATTTTTGTTTAACAATCCAATCAAGAATTAAACGATTAACTATTTCGGGACATTCATCATGGGCACAATGACCAGCATTATCTAATTCTATAAATTCTAAACGGGGATTAAGTTGGGTAAACTGACTTGGATTGGCAAATTTTGGAGGAATTAATAAATCTTGCTTGCCCCAAATTAATAAAATAGGAACTTCCAGGGTAGGGAGTACAGCTTTTACACTAGGACCTAACTTAGTGCTACCCATAATCTTGAATATAATACAAAAAGCACGAGCTGCCCCCCTATCTCTCGGCGGCCCTGTTAATATCTCCACCAATTCTTCTGTAATTAGATCGGGATTACTATAGGCAAGCTTAACCCAGCGACGAATAATTGAAGGTCTACGAACGATAAAAAACACAGCCCTTAATAATAGTGGGGAAGCAACAATATTTTGAATCAACTCAACAGTAGGTAAAAACTTAGGTGGAATTGCTTCAGCTTGAGCAGCAGGATCTGGTAAATTAATCATTATTAGACCCACAACCATATCTGGATAAGTAGCACTAGCAATTAGGGAAATTAAAGAACCAGTCGAATTACCCACTAATATTACTGGTACTTGAATAAAAGTTTGCCAAAATTCGTATACCTGCTCTACCCAAAAACTACTATCGTAGTTGGCGATCGCTTTTTCTGAAGCACCAAAACCCAATAAATCTAAGGCATAGACCGTATGCTGTTGAGCTAAGACATGGATATTGTGTCGCCAATGGCCTATTGATGCTCCAAAACCATGTAAAAGTAGTATAGGAGGGTTTCCTGATTTATGGCCTGCCAAAGTTTCGTGATTATTTTGGCATCGACAATAAGTGTAGCGAGTTTGCCATCCTCGCCATACCCACTCTCGTTGATTACCTATTTTTTTTTGCCAGTAGCTAGTAGTTTCACTCACTATACATTCATATTTCTAAATATTAAGATTTCTGGCGTTGCTAATTTGAGTTATGAAACTCCATTGGGTCAGAGATAGTTAAGAGTCCATTGCTTTGGACGTAAAATTATACCTATTTTCATAGAAATTTTAGTCTAGGCTAGGAACTACATTTAATCCTTGTGTTGTAATATTATTGCTAATTAAATTCATTACCACTCCCAGTCTAAATAGTTTTAACTACCAAGTTATTAGACATACTACCCTACAATAAGCATTGTACTTGATTTTATTTAGCCTAAGGGTAATTTGTTCAAGTTATTTTAGACTAATCCTAAACCTTATAGGTTACCAACCATGCTAGCTCGTTATTTGTAACATTCTTTTTTCAAGCATGGTATCACTTACTTTGAGTGTAAGGGCTAACTATAGAAATCCGCCCATAGGTCGCGGGTAATCAAAAAGTAGATCAAAAACTTGAAACTCCCGCCAGTTAAGTCTTCCCTGTTCCCTGTTCCCTAAAAGCGGTAAGATTTTTATACACAAATAAAA
>NZ_LGSU01001304.1 GCF_002260545.1 Hydrocoleum sp. CS-953
GAAAATAGCTAAACAATTTGGTTATGAAATTAGAAAATATTATCCAGCAAATGATAGCAGTATTAAAATCCAATATCTTTTATCCCATTACAATATCGATCTAGTCCTCGATGTAGGTGCAAGTATCGGAGTCTATGCCAAAAGGTTACGATTAGAAGGATATCAGGGAAAAATAGTATCGTTTGAACCTTTATCCAGTGCTCATTTTAAGCTGCAAAGTCTGAGTCAGAATAATGCTTTATGGATAGTTTCTCCTCGTTCAGCTATAGGAGACTATGATGGTGAAATTAGTATTAATGTTGCTTCTAATTCTTCTAGCAGTTCTATCTTAGATATGGAGGAAACTCATGTGCAGAGTAAGCCAAAATCAGCTTATGTAGATACAGAAAAAGTTAGAATAGCTAAACTAGATACCATTGCTAGCGATTACATCAAAGACAGTAAATCTGTGTACTTAAAAATAGATACGCAAGGTTATGAAGAAAAAGTATTAAATGGTGCAGAGGAACTTTTATCTAAGGTAAAAGTAATTCAAACTGAATTATCATTGATGCCTCTTTATAAAGGCAAAATTTTATTTGCAGAAATGATAAATAAACTTGAAGAGATGGGCTATGAATTGTACAGTTTATAACCTGTATTTTCTAATCAACAAACAGGACGATTACTACAGGTAGATGGTCTTTTTGTGAAAAATTAATTTATGAAAGTTCTTTAAGTAGTTGTACAAAATTAATGACCACAATCTGGTCATAGACCTCTCTTCGTTCTAGATATCCTTTCTAAATCTTTATAGTTCAGGTACAGAGCAATCTCTATTGGATTTTAGATAAGGATTATGTATTTGCTAAAGATCAAAGTAAACTTGATTTTTTTGAGTTATCAACAATGCAGGAGATTCAGTTATGAAAACAATAGAAGTAAAATGTTATCATTGTGGTTCTGAAAAATACAATTTTTATGATACAGAAAATGGATTTAATCTTGTCAAGTGTCTTGACTGTGGTTTACTATATGTCAACCCTTGCCCCATTCAAGAAGAAATAGATTTAGGAGCAAAAACAGGACTTCATCAAGGACAAGAAGATTTTGATATGACTGGCAATTTTAGCCCTAATAAAGTAGAAAAGTATCTTCATATTNGTTCTGAAAAATACAATTTTTATGATACAGAAAATGGATTTAATCTTGTCAAGTGTCTTGACTGTGGTTTACTATATGTCAACCCTTGCCCCATTCAAGAAGAAATAGATTTAGGAGCAAAAACAGGACTTCATCAAGGACAAGAAGATTTTGATATGACTGGCAATTTTAGCCCTAATAAAGTAGAAAAGTATCTTCATATTCTTGGGGATTTCGGTTATGAAGAACTAAAAAATCTACAGAATTATCAATGGTTAGATATTGGTTGCGGTCATGGAGAATTTATCAAAGCAGTTTCAATATTTAGCAATAATCAAATTAAAACTAAAGGGTTGGAGCCTAATGTTAATAAGCAAAAATCTGCCCAGCAACAGGGGTTAGATGTCAGCTTTTTTGATTTAGAAAATCACACAGAAAAATATGATTTTATTTCCACTTTGAATGTTTTTTCTCATTTACCAAATCCTGTTGAAGATTTAAGAAAGTGGTGTAATCTTTTAAAGGAGGGTGGAGAAATTTTATTAGAAACTGGGGATTCAGCTAATTTAGATAGTAAAGACCATCATAAACCTTATTATTTGCCAGATCACTTAAGTTTTGTTTCAGAAGAAATTGCTGTAAGTATACTTAAAAAAATAGGTTTGGAAATTATAGAAATAAAAAAATATAGATTTCCTGGTTTTCCAGAATTTAATGTTCAAAACTTAATCAAACAGACGGCAAAATTTGTCTTGCCAAATAAGAGTTCTTCTTTTAATTTCTTTCCCAAATATCCAAATCGTGATATGTGGATTAGGGCAAAAAGAAAAAACTAATAGAAACTTTACTTTGAGTGCATCTCAATTTTCAAGAAAGCCTAAAATTTATCGTTTTTAGGGAATAGGAAACAGAGAACAAGGAATAGGGAAAAAGTATTTTTGCAAAAAAAGCATTCCTCTAATCGAATGTAGTATTTTGGGAGTAGTTAGGAGTCAACCCACCCCTAACCCCTGCGGTGGATGGGAAGTCAGGTAGGGGAGCCGTCGGGTTGGCGACGTACAGAATTTTCAAGCTTTTCAGCTCTTTTTAACTATTATAAAACTTGTTACGACCTATTTAGGATTGCTATATAGCATTCCTATTTTATTCGTGGCAAAAATCTTACTGCTTTTTAGGGAACTCTTAACTGGGAACAGGGAAGAGTTTCAAGTTTTTTATCTACTTTTTGATTACCCGCGACCTAATTTAGGATTGCTATATGAGATGCACCCTTTTACTTTGATAATCAAGGGATATATTGAAAGCATCCCTGTATTGATTTTAACTAATTACCATATTCGTAAAGAATATAAGCTCGTTTTCCAGAAGCAAGATTGCTGATATCTCCATAAACAGTATTATCCTTTTGGTCTTCATCAAAAAGGCTTGATTTATAGCAATGAGCGCTGGTATATTTACAAATTGTAGTAGGGGCAAAAGAGCTAGAAGTCTTATATTATCGGCAATTTATTCCCCCTGTTGCCTGTTCCAATAGTGCCTGTTCCCGGAGCACAACGCTATAATTATCATTCTTGCCTCTATTAAAGATTTGTGAATATCGAGAGGATTTACGTTTTGAAATAGGAGAATTTCTGTATGATAATCCAAAAGTAACTTACTAACTTTACCAGCCATAATCATTGGAAGTAATGCTTGAATAACTTGACCTTCAAAACCTTCAACATCAACCTTAACAAAATCAATTGAATCAACTTGAGGTTCTTGTCAAATTGTATTGACGGAAATAAACTTTATTTTCTCAGTAATAGGAGCATTACTATGTTTATATTTTCTAACTAAACCAGACTGCCCCGTCTACATAGATGGATAAAGACTTAATTCACTTTCCTCCCCATCTTTACCTCCCAAAGCATTTAAGAAAATTTTCAAATTTTCCACATTATTAATGCGGAAGTTAATTTCAATTAAATCCTTTAACCTTGATTGGGGTTCTATAGAAATGACCAATCCTTGAGAACCAACTATAGTTCCTGCCAAAGCTGAGAAAAACCCTTCATTCGCACCAACATCAACGACAACTTGTCCAGGTTTAATTTCCGAACGGAAAGTTTCAACTGTATTTTCCTCGTATCTGCTATCGAGAATCATTTTTCGTCCCAAATGCGTTAGTGGGTCTGCATAAAAACGAATCCCGATACCAGTATCAATTATGCGACGTCTTTCATCTGGTGCCATTAGGCGTTTCATACTATTTGCCAAAGATTTAGGTTTGAGAGAGTACAACCAGTTAAATCTTTTAAGTATGTCTAGATGAAATTCTTTATTAAGTGAGTCTGTATTTGCTTGTGTCATTGTACGTCAAACAAATATTTACTACAACTACTTTAGTAGTATCGCATAAAATAGACAGGACTTACGCAAAGAAACTATATATAGTGTATGCTAAATAGAGCGATCACTTAAAAATAGAGAGCGATCGCCTCAAGACAATTATCATTGTTAAAACTATAGTAAAAAATACTTACAAAATCAAGATAGCCCTGAATGTTATTGTAGGCTTCTCCAGCTCTTGAGTCAGATAATCTGAGAGTAATTCATGTTTAACTTGGTAAATAGTTTTTCCTATTTTTACTGCTAACTTTTTCAGAAAATTCCAGACTAACATAGCACAGGATATATGGTTTTTTTGGATTTGACGAAGACGGCATTGACAAAATTCGCTTGCCTTTAATTGCTTAATTCTGGCGTGAAATTCTTCAATCTTCCATCTAGTTTGAGACTCAAATTCTACAGCATAAATGCGAAGATTGACCTAAGNGCTCTTGAGTCAGATAATCTGAGAGTAATTCATGTTTAACTTGGTAAATAGTTTTTCCTATTTTTACTGCTAACTTTTTCAGAAAATTCCAGACTAACATAGCACAGGATATATGGTTTTTTTGGATTTGACGAAGACGGCATTGACAAAATTCGCTTGCCTTTAATTGCTTAATTCTGGCGTGAAATTCTTCAATCTTCCATCTAGTTTGAGACTCAAATTCTACAGCATAAATGCGAAGATTGACCTAAGTCATTTGTTACAATGTATTCTGTCCTGTTGGTAGAAACAGTTGCCCAGAATAGCTTGACTTTTTGATCTTTTGGAAAACCTTTAATTTTAATTATTTTACCTAATATTTTTTCCGATTCACTCCAACTTAATTCTCCAATATTTTTGTATTTTTCCACACCTCCAGTATCATCTACGCGCGCGATTTATTTTCAAAGGACAGTAATAAATTTTTCGCATATTATCTACCAATGCCATTAATCTTTGTGTTGCATACCAACTATCCATTAATACAGTTTTAAATGGTAATTTCTTCTTGTTTGCTACATTTAATATCATTTCCTCCACATGATCTATTTTAGTTTTTTTATCACTATCTGGGTCATAAATCCGATAATCTATTATCCAAAACTGCTCTATTTTGGGATTAAAATATATACAATTTACTATTCCTATACCACGGACTACTTTATGCTCATTACCACGCTCTTTGTCGTCGCACTAATTCAATTTTACTACCATATTCCTTGTTGAGAACTGTATCATCAAAGATTAAATAACCTTCTTTATGAGTTACTATTTCTTTTTGAACATTTCTCCATAAATCCTGAGAATCAAAATTTTCTCTTCTTAAGTAACGATTTATCGTGTCATGACTAATATTTTTTAGGTGATTCGCTAAATTTGTTATGGTATAATTTGTATGATAATTAAGCAAATATTGGTATGGGATCAATATAGTTAAAATTCATCTTGTCAGCTCAAATTAACAGTAATATTATTCTACAATAATCAGGGTATTTGAGCAAAATTTATTGACAATTAGCCATATATCATAGAGTTAAAATAAATTATACTAGCCTATCTTTAGTATTAGTTATGATAATGTTTTTGTTCAGGCGATCGCTCTCTATTTTTAAGCGTTGGCGGAGCAAGTGCGGCAGCTATATCGCTATATTTGCCAGACACTATATATAGTGTCTCTGCGTAAGTCCTGATAGATTTAGTTAATACAAAATATGTTCAACTGTTCAAGGACATAATTCACAGATTATATAGCAATCCTATTTTATTAGTTGCAAAAATCTTACTGCTTTTTAGGGAACTCTTAACTGGGAACACTTAACTGGTGAGAGTTTCAGTTTTTTTATTTACTTTTTGATTACCTGCGACCTATTTAGGATTACTATACATTCAAGATATTGGCTTAAAATTAGGACTATTGCTTGTTATGACAGAGGTGTATTATTGGTGTACAAGTCCTAAAAGTATAGATAATTCTTTTTTTAATAAATACTAGGACTAGGAGTAGATAGGATGGAAAATTTTGGCATTATTGTAGCTACTTATGAAAAAGATTACTGCTTTGCAAAAGGCTGTTGTGCCAGTATTAGACATTTTTTAAAAGATGTTCCTATTTGTCTAATTGTTGATGGTTCATTTTCAGTAGAAGATTTAGAAAAAACCTATGGGGTTCAAGTTATTTATCGTTCTCATACTATCAATGAATGTCTCAGAGATAAAAAATGGAAATCCTCAACTAAAATGATTGCTTTTTGGGAAAGCCCGTGGGAATATTTCCTTTATCTGGATGCAGATATGGTAGTTTGGGGTGATTTACTGAAATGGGGTAATTTTCAAGACTTTGATATGGTTATTGACCGCCCCAAAAATAATTTTTCTGACCAAGCTATTTGCCAATGGATGTTTAACGGACCAAAAATAGAAAAGTATTTTCCAGATTTTAATTGGCGAAATCGTCCTTACTTTTGTACCGGGGTATATTTTGCCAAGCGAGGAATATTTGATTTAGATGAGTATCGAGAATTACTTGAATTGAGGTTGTCCCAACCAAATTTGTTTTACGGCATGGATCAGGGTATACTAAATTTAATGATTTTCTGGGCTGTAGATCGTGGTAAAATTCGCTTGGAACAAAAACCAATGCAAACTATTGTTTCTAATTTTGCACTGGAGGAATTAAAAGAACGTTTTCCTGTAGAAAATAATATAGCTGTAGAACAAAAAGAAGCTAGTGCAATTCACTGGTCTGGAAAAAAACCTTTTATATCAAGGCATAGTATTTTTCCAGAACCCATGAATTTCTTTAGGAGAAAGTTTCTTGACGATGCCAAAAATTTGACAGGACTATCAGCGGAATTAGCATTACAAATAGAAGATTTTAAGAGTTATAAAACTAAGTTGTGGCGGAGGTTAACAGGTAAAGGAACTACAGCTATGCCTAAACCTATATCTAGTTAGCTTGAGATAGAAAAAAAATCAAGGGTGCAGTTATTTTAGTTTTCAATTTGAGTCAGCAAAATAAATTAGTATAACTCCAAGAATTTTCGGAATTTTTTTAACAATAAGTTTTTTCTTGTCAAGCAAAAGGGAAGCAGATTGAAATTACAGCAATTTCGGAGGCGCGTAAGGTACAAAATAAAGACTAGNCGGAGGTTAACAGGTAAAGGAACTACAGCTATGCCTAAACCTATATCTAGTTAGCTTGAGATAGAAAAAAAATCAAGGGTGCAGTTATTTTAGTTTTCAATTTGAGTCAGCAAAATAAATTAGTATAACTCCAAGAAAGTAATATTTTAGTTATGTTTTAAAAATGAACAATGTTAAGTCAAAAACGAAAAGAACCAGTTTATCTAATCATACCAGTTCATAACCGTAAACATCTAACCCTTGGATGTTTAGAACATCTGACAAAAACAGGAGATAGCCAAAAATACTATATCATAGTAATAGATGATGGTTCTACAGATGGAACTACCGAAGATATTAACTCTCAATATCCAGATGTAATAGTATTACCTGGAGATGGAGATTTGTGGTGGACAGGAGCGATCGCTACAGGAATGAATTATGCTTATAAACAAGGTGCAGAATACTTTATTTGGCTAAATGATGACTGTCTTCCCGACTCAAATACCGTGTCATTATTAATAGAATTTTCCCAAAAAAATCCAGATACAATTGTAGCTCCAACTTGCTATCCAGAGGAATCAAATATACCTGTATTTAGTGGTTTTTTAGGTCGTAAAAGAATAGAAGGAGAACCAGGAAAAGTAAATTTTGTAGATGGAATGTCTGGTTATTGCGTACTTATTCCCAGAAAAGTATATGACAAAATCGGTCCTCCTAATGCCAAAAGATTTCCTCAATATTCAGGAGATGATACTTATACCTTAAAAGCTACTCGTTCGGGATTTAAAGCCTGTATTGTCGGGGATGTTAAAGCCAAATTAGTAGGACCAGTTCGTCAGACTCATAAAATAGAAAATTATGTTAAACCCGGTGAATCTCCAAAAACAACATTCCAAAAATTATTTCTGGCTAAAAAATCTCCCTACTACATACCTACAAAACTTTTCTATCATACGGCAAAATATGGGCATTTTGNAGTTCGTCAGACTCATAAAATAGAAAATTATGTTAAACCCGGTGAATCTCCAAAAACAACATTCCAAAAATTATTTCTGGCTAAAAAATCTCCCTACTACATACCTACAAAACTTTTCTATCATACGGCAAAATATGGGCATTTTGTAGGCACAACACTTTTTGTGGGAAAAATGAGCTTATGGCTAACAAAATGGATACAAGTACAATTAACCTCTAAAAAAGCAGAGGTTTAAACGTAGTCTATGAAAATCCTAATATCTAGCTACGCTTGTATGCCTTATACTGGGTCAGAACCAGCAGTAGGCTGGAATATGGTGCAGGTATTAGCAAAACGACACCAAGTTTGGGTCATTACTAGGGAAGATAATCGTCCTAGTATAGAAGCAGAACTGATCGAAAATCCCTGTCCTGGGGCATACTTTATCTATTACGACCTACCTCCGTGGGCTAGATGGTGGTACAAGAAGAATAGAGGCGTGCAACTACACTACTATCTGTGGCAAATTGGCATCTATTTCATCGCTAAAAAGCTGCATCGCGAAATTGGTTTCGATATGATGCATCATGTAACCTATTGTCGTTACTGGAACCCTAGCTTCATTGCCCTGCTTCCAGTACCTTTTATTTGGGGACCAGTAGGCGGGGGAGAATCGACACCGAAACAGTTATGGAAAGCTTATAACTTTAGGGAAAAAATTTACGAAACAGTAAGAGATTTTGCTAGATGGCTAGGAGAAAGGGATAGCTTTGTTAAGATAACTGCTGAACGTAGCACTTTTGCTTTTGCCACTACAGAAGAAACGGCAAGTAGATTGCGGTTATTAAAAGCAAAAAAGGTTAAGGTATTAGAACAGTGTGGACTACAGCAAGGAGAAATAGACTTTTTACAGAGGCTACCTTCTGCCCCCTCTTCTCCGATAAGATTTATTAGCATCGGGCGCATTCTTCATTGGAAAGGCTTTCAGTTAGGATTCCAAGCTTTTGCTATGGCTAAGTTGGATCAAGCAGAATATTGGGTTGTAGGTGAGGGGCCTTATCAAAAGTCCCTTCGCGAACAAGCTGAGAAACTGGGTATTTCTTCCCAAGTTAAGTTTTGGGGATGGCTTGCGCGGGATGAAACTTGGCACAAGCTAGGAGATTGTCATGTACTGCTTCATCCAAGTCTGCATGAATCTGGAGGGTTGGTATGTTTGGAAGCAATGGCAGCTAGGCGACCAGTGGTTTGTCTTGATTTAGGAGGACCTGGAAAAATGGTTACAGAGGAAACAGGTTTTAAAATAGTTGCTACCTATGTTGATGAAATAGTGAGTAAACTTGCCGATGCAATGACTGTTTTAGCTAGAAATTCAGATTTAAGGATGAGGATGGGAAAAGCAGCAGAAGAGAGAATTAAAGAAACATACAATTGGAGGGTTAAAGCTAATTTATGGATGAATTTATACGAAGAAGTAGCAGCGCTTTGTAAGTAAAAATTTTGCTTATTAGACTTGTCGCTTTATAACTTAAAAAATCCCTAAAAACCTTGTTCTGTAATACCAAATTCAAAAAAGGCTGTTACATTCCAATTTGTGATTTATTTCTAAAGTTGAATACTTTATGGCTTGCATTCATTGTCAAAATTAAAGTTTTTTCCTCCATTTTTTGTCTATTTATCTTTCCTAGTTCCGGCGTTCCTTATCTCCTTTTACTTGTTCTGTCACTGTAGCAATATTTTATGAAAATGGTATAAGAATTATAGCTATTGCAAAGTAAAAACGCTGGTAACTATTGTCCTGTCTAGGTTTGAGCTATTTTTTGCCTCTATATTAGCGACAACTCTATTATTTATACATTAGACCTAGGCGTGAAAAAGATATATATTTTTTGGAGGAGTAGGGAACAGGGAACAGTTCATTAATTGATAATTGATAATTGATAATTGATAATTGATAA
>NZ_LGSU01001305.1 GCF_002260545.1 Hydrocoleum sp. CS-953
CATCTATTTTTGTCAATAGTTATGTAAGCTTTATTTTAAATTAACAATTGGTAACAGTTGATACTAAAACCCTTGAAAAAATTGTGATACCTTAAAATCAAGGTCGGAAAATAACGACCATTAATGGCTAAAAAAAACCATTATATTAGCAATAGCAATTACTCAGTTGAAAAGGGGAAATAACTATGAGTCTAAACCAGGAAAAACATCAATCTCCTCATCATGTTGTCATCGTTGGAGGTGGGTTTGCAGGATTAGAAGCTGCCAAACAGCTTGGGAAAGCACCTGTAAAAGTAACCTTGGTTGACAAAAGAAATTTCCATCTATTTCAGCCATTACTTTATCAAGTAGCTACAGGAAGTCTTTCCCCTGGAGATATTGCTTCTCCTCTTCGCGGTGTAGTTGCTGAACAGAAAAATACTCACGTTATTATGGGTGAAGTCGTGGATGTCGATCCCGAACAGAAAAAACTCATTTTACGCGATCAAGAATTAGATTACGATACGTTAGTTATAGCTACTGGTGTTAGCCATAACTATTTTGGAAATGATTGGTCAGAAAAAGCTCCCGGACTAAAAACAGTAGAAGACGCACTAGAAATGCGTCGAAGAATCTTCGCCTCTTTTGAAGCTGCAGAAAAAGAATCGGACTCAGAAAAACGGAAAGCACTATTAACCTTTGCGATAGTTGGCGCAGGTCCAACAGGTGTTGAATTAGCAGGTGCTTTAGCAGAATTAGCTCACACTAAATTAAAAGAAGAATACCGTTCCATTAATACTACCGAAGCTCAAATTCATCTGATCCAAAGTGGAGAGAGAATTTTACCTTCTTTCAAACCTGCTTTGTCAGAAAAAGCAAGAATAGAGCTGGAGAAGTTGGGCGTCACAGTGATGACCAAAACACGGGTGACTAATATCGAAAACGATGTAGTCACTGTTCGTTCTGGAGAAACAACAAAAGACATTCCAGCTCATACCATATTGTGGGGTGCAGGAGTTAAAGCATCAGCAGTGTCTGAAGCAATATCTAATCGCACAGGTGCAGAATTAGACCGTGCAGGTCGCGTTTTTGTTAATGAAGACCTGACANGCGTCACAGTGATGACCAAAACACGGGTGACTAATATCGAAAACGATGTAGTCACTGTTCGTTCTGGAGAAACAACAAAAGACATTCCAGCTCATACCATATTGTGGGGTGCAGGAGTTAAAGCATCAGCAGTGTCTGAAGCAATATCTAATCGCACAGGTGCAGAATTAGACCGTGCAGGTCGCGTTTTTGTTAATGAAGACCTGACAATACCTGGTCATCCTGACATTTTTGTGATTGGAGACTTAGCTAACTTCTCTCATCAAGGAGACTCCCCAGTACCTGGAGTTGCTCCAGCAGCAATGCAGGAAGGAGTTTATGTCGCCAAGCTAATTAGAAAGCGGTTGAAAGGTCAGACTTTAAAACCATTCCACTATATTGACTATGGTAGTTTGGCTGTTATCGGTCGTCACCAAGCAGTTGTACAGTATAAAGCCATTCGTTTCTCTGGACCTCTAGCTTGGTTTTCTTGGTTATTTATTCATATCTACTATATGATNATGCAGGAAGGAGTTTATGTCGCCAAGCTAATTAGAAAGCGGTTGAAAGGTCAGACTTTAAAACCATTCCACTATATTGACTATGGTAGTTTGGCTGTTATCGGTCGTCACCAAGCAGTTGTACAGTATAAAGCCATTCGTTTCTCTGGACCTCTAGCTTGGTTTTCTTGGTTATTTATTCATATCTACTATATGATTGAATTTGATAACCAACTAATTGTAATGATTCAGTGGGCATGGAGTTACTTTACTGGTCAAGGTGGCGCTCGTCTAATTACTGAAAAGGCAACAAAGGTACCTACTTATGAAGAGTGTCAAGCTCGCTATACTCCACTACATGAGTGATAGGTGAATCATCTGTTGAAGCTTAATTGAACAGATCGAGCTAAATTGAGCGATCGCCATTCTCCTAATATGGGAAAGTGGCGATCGCTTTAAAAGTAGATGTGGAGATGGGGAAATGGGGAGATGGGGAGATGGGGTGTATTAGATATCTCCTCAAATCCAATCATCAAATCAATTATTACCCATTTCTTATCAATTACTTCCCCTGATGACCTATTTTCTGGAGATACCAAATGGCTTCTATAAAATTAATTCATAATTGGAAGAAACCCTTCTGCCTCCAGCATAGCTGCCCTCTGCCTTCCTTCCTCAAAAGTATAATATCATGTCCGTTGGTATCGGAGCGTGTAAAAGTTGGGGAAAGAGCTACCATTAGTAAGGTTTTTCCTTCTTCTTTCTTCCTTCTTCCTTCTTCCTTACCTTCCCTATACAAGACCGATGCTACCGGACATGATATAACTACTCAAACGGACATGATATCAGTCACTATAGCGCTATCTATCATGGCTACGTCAGCTATTTCGTCTACACATACTGAGCTAGTATTGTCTTAATCTCGTTGGTTTTGAGCTTTTTTGCTAGTGCCAACAGCGGTGACACAAATGCTTCATATTCTGCTTCCTCTGCCATTAACCCTTCCAACTGTCGGCGAATGCGACGAAAGTCTCCTGCCTCTGCAGCTTCATACATTGCTTGCAGTTGTTCTCGGGGTGGTATTGTTATCCCTACCTCTGCCTCAGAGGTGCTTCCCTCCACCATATCATCCCTAGCATATTCCCACTCTAGGTCTAGCTCGTCCGCTAAAAGCTTGAACAGTTTTTCAGCATTAATAGGTTTCGGCAGGAAGGCATTCGCTCCGGCCTTCAGGGCGAGTTCTTGGTCTTGCTTAGACACATAAGCAGAAGACACAATAATTTTTTGAGGTTGCAGCTTTGGGCACTGCTGCACCTGCCGTAGTAGTTCAAACCCATCCATCACCGGCATGGCCAAATCGGTAATCGCTAAATCAAAGGGCTGCTGTTGCAGCTTTTCCAGTGCTTGTTGACCATCCTCCGCTTCGACCATTTCAAAGCCAATAGGACCCAACAGATTCACTAAAACGCTGCGATTTTCCCAACGATCATCTACTAACAACAGTCGCTGTCTCTCTCCGGTGTAGCCAACAATGGTGTGGTTGTGCAGGTTGGTTGGCGGCATCTCCCACTCAGAGGCTAAGGGCACAACGATCTCAAAGCTAAATTGACTGCCTTTACCAACTTCACTTTGTACTTCAATGTCGGACCCCATCAATTGCACAATCCGATGACTAATGGCCAAGCCTAACCCTGTACCTTCCGACTGCTTTCGGCGATCGCCTACTTGCATAAAAGCCTCAAACAGCCGTTTGAGATCGGCTGGGGCAATGCCTACTCCAGTGTCACTCACCACAAATCTCAGGCGACGACGATCTGAATCAAGGGCAGCAGCAGCCCATACTTGCAAGGTAACTGTGCCGCGATCGGTAAATTTAATGGCATTGCCTAACAAGTTGAATAATACCTGCCGTAGTCTCTGTTCATCCACTTCAACCCCTTCGGGTAATCCTGATTCAACCTGATAGACAAACTCCAAACCTTTTTGGGCTGCACGAACTCGGCAGGCTTCCACGACCCCCTGTAAACAGGAGGCTAGATGAATTGATTTCGGAATCAGGTCGAGTTTGCCCGCTTCAATCTTGGCTAAATCCAAGATGTCATTAATCATGCCCAGCAAATGGTTGCCACATTTGTGCATAATTTCGACTTGCTCTTTTTCTTTTTCGGGTAAAGCGGGCGATCGCTTCAATACCTGGGCATAACCGAGAATGCCATTGAGGGGGGTGCGTAACTCGTGACTCATATTGGCAAGGAATTCGCTCTTAGCTTGGTTAGCCACTTCTGCTTTTTCTTTGGCACATCTCAGCTCGACAGTTCGCTCTTCTAGTTCGGCCGTTCGCTTTTGTACTCGTTGTTCCAGTAATTCGATAGACTCCTTAAGTTGGTGAGTCATGGTATTAAAAGTACGAGCCAATTCGCCAATTTCATTGCCATATCCAATGTCTGCACGAGCGTTTAAATTACCATCGGCAACTTGCCTGGCAATCGCTGTCAACCTGCCAATGGGAGAAGAAATAACATGTGCCATGCCAAATCCTACACTAATTGCTGCAATTGTCGTCCCAAAAGCAAGGAGGAGGTTATTTCGGGTTTGAATTTTGATGGGTTGGAGAAAAACAGATTTCGGTCGCAAATAAGCGACCTTCCAAGAGATGGTTTGGGTAGATTCGAGCGCTCCAGCATATTTTCTTTTCTTTTCTTCAGAAAGAATAGTATCAAAGTAGGGGCGATCGGGGCTAAAATTTGCAGCAAATTCATCAAATTTGGTAAGTTTAGTTGCGTTATCGGTAGGGATGGAAGCCGGCAAGCGATAAATTGCCTGTAACTCCTGAATAGTATCGGCTTTTGGAGGAGCGAGAAATTGGAATAGAACTTCTTCCGGTAGGTTCCCATCATCTCTATATCCTTGTGCCAAGCGTAAATTTCGATCGTCCAGCAGAATGGCAAAGGAAAAAGAACCAGCTAAATTATTATTTTCCAACACGATATGTTGGAGTTTGGTTGCGCTGTACTGACTGCGTAACACTCCAACGACTTTTCCAGTCTCGCGATCGCGGACTGACTGACTGAAGTACAAGTAAGGCTTGCCATCAAGTTCAGAAAATTCTAAGTTGGATACAAAAGGTTCTCCTGTTACTAGAGTAACTTGGAAGTAGTCGCGCTCTGACTCATCTTGTCCGATCTGAGGAAAGTGGGTATCAAGCAGATTCTGCCCATTGGTATCAAGAAGAGCCCAAGACACTAAAAAGATTTTATCTTTGGCAATCAAGGTATTTAGCGTGTTGAGGGCTTGTTCTTTCAGGGCTGGAGAAGTGCTTGGTGCAGTTTTTAAATAGGAGGCAAGACTTTCTTGTTGCGCTTCGGTAACAATTGCCATTAAATTGGCACTAACGAACGCATCAATGTTTGCTACAGTTTGAGAAGCAGCAGCATTGAGGGATTGATTAGCCGATTTAATCAAAGCCCTTCGCGTGCTTTGGTGATTCCACCAAACAAAGCCGGCAAGAGGAGTTAGAGAAATGAAGCAAAATAAGCCTAACAGTTGATAGCGTAAGCTGTAATTCTTGAAGAAGTATTTTAGAGGACGAATATTTCGAGGGATAAGTTTCATTAGTCAGGGAATAGGGAATAGGGAATAGGGAATAGGGAATAGGGAATAGGGGGGAGAAAATTGTTTATTTCATGTCTTACATTGATTTAATTAAAACTTTTGCAATAGGTCTATTATAGGGTTTGTGATACTTGGGCGGCCGCTTGCGCCATATTGTCTAAAGTAGTTTTAATGCTCTGTTGATTTGTCATTAATTTTCCAAGTTCCACGGGAAAGCGATTGAAACCAAGTTCGATCCAATTAGGAAGGTGGGGTTCTACTCCCATACGATTTTCAATAGCATCTAAAGTCACATCGAAATACTTAACAACATTAGGTTGCGCTCCAAATCCAACTCGCAATCGAGGATCGCTATAGGTGCTGCGACGAACGCCGTTGGTGTTACTCAATATTGCCACCCTGGTCGTAGTGTCTGGGCTTGTGAGCCATTGCAGAAACACCCATGCTGCTTCTTGTTGCTTGCTATAGCGAGAGAGTAACAAACTGCTTCCTCCACAATGGCTGATGCCCGGAACTTCCCCAAAAGCACATTCGCGGTAAGAACGCAGGGCAATTTCTTGGGGACATCGGACAGTTGCGACTCGTCCTGACACTTGAGATGTCGGCGATGCTTCAAACCATGGAAACCACTCTCCCCAAGAGATCAACATAGCTACCCGACCTTGGCGAAAAGCTTCTGCTTCCCCATACCAATCCCAGGTTAATGCTTCGGGAGGAGCATATTGTCGTTGAGCCAGTAAATATTCCATTCCCGCGATCGCCCGCTCGTCGTTAATGGCTGGCGTTCCATCCCCATGATAAAACGACCCCCCATGAGACCATAGCCAAGCGGTCATATTGCAAAGCAAGCTGTTATGCCCTACCTTCCACTGTCCTGCTGTTCCATAAACTTGAGGTTTTTTTGCTTCGTTAATAATTTGCGCTGTTGCTAAATATTCTGTCATTGTTGTCGGGACGGACAACCCCAATTCTTCAAAAATATCTTGGCGGTAGAACATGATAAAGATGGGGATGTCATAGGGGATTGCTACCAACTGTCCTTTATAGGAAGACATATTAGCAACCAAAGAAGGGAAAAAATCCTCAAAATTGTAGTTGGGATATTTGAGGTCACTGTTCTCTAGCAAATATTTGGGTTTGACCGCAACATTAGCAAAACGACCGACCCAATCTCGATCGCAATACATGATGTCGTAGATTCCGGTTTNGGATGTCATAGGGGATTGCTACCAACTGTCCTTTATAGGAAGACATATTAGCAACCAAAGAAGGGAAAAAATCCTCAAAATTGTAGTTGGGATATTTGAGGTCACTGTTCTCTAGCAAATATTTGGGTTTGACCGCAACATTAGCAAAACGACCGACCCAATCTCGATCGCAATACATGATGTCGTAGATTCCGGTTTCTCTGGCAATGTCTTGCTCGATCCGTCCCAAAACACGTTCGAGGGGTAATAGCTCCCATTGCACTTTGATTCCTGTTAGGGGAATAAATTCTTCTTGAACTAATTTCCAAGCAACTTGGGCACTGGGTACGTCTTCTGTAATCAATCGTAGAGTCATGCCGGAAAATGTTTTACCTACATCTTTGAGAAAGTGGTAAGCATCGGTTCCGATGACGCTTGCTGATTCTAAACCGCGAGTCTCTTCAAGGGATAATTTAACAGATGAAGAAGAGGAAAACCGACTACAAGCTTTGAGTGCGTAAGTTGCACTCCATCCTAATGCTGCTGATGTTCCTAAACGCAATACATCTCGTCTTTTCATTGTTAAGTCTAATTTTTAAGTGATTAAGTAAAATTAATTGTATATTTAGTAATTAGGGTTTGCTGAAAAAGTCTAATAGGCACTATATATAGAGCCTTTGCGTAAGTCATGTGTATATTTGGTAATTACAGCGGTTTTCATATGAATAAACCACAATGATACTAACTCCTAACTCCTAACTCCTAACAATGAGTTTAGTGGTCTACCCAACTCAAAAGCGCAGTAAGTTAAGTAAATAGGTCATTTCNGTATATTTAGTAATTAGGGTTTGCTGAAAAAGTCTAATAGGCACTATATATAGAGCCTTTGCGTAAGTCATGTGTATATTTGGTAATTACAGCGGTTTTCATATGAATAAACCACAATGATACTAACTCCTAACTCCTAACTCCTAACAATGAGTTTAGTGGTCTACCCAACTCAAAAGCGCAGTAAGTTAAGTAAATAGGTCATTTCAGTTATCAGTTATCAGTACCTCCGACTAAAGTCTCTGGCTTGAAATTCTGACATAATCGTTTACAAAGCCCGTGTTTAGCCATAATAGTTTTTTGCTAGTTTGTGGGGTGTAACGAGGTAATTATTAATTGTTAATTGTTAATTGTTAATTATTGAATAGCCCCAAATTTGCAATTGAGATCTAATCCGAACCATCAATTCAAGCATATCAATGGGTTTAGCCACATAATCACTACCACCTACAGAAAATGCTTTCACTTTATCCCAGGTTTCATCCACAGCACTCACGAAAATCACAGGGATAAGTTTGGTCTTGGCATCTGCCTTCAGTTGTTGACAAACATCATAGCCGTTTATATCTGGCATCTTAATATCTAGCAAAATCAGATCCGGCAATATCATCTCAGCAATTCTTAATGCCTCCGAGCCACTATCTGCTTGCCAGACTTCATACCCTTCTTCTTCCAATACATCAGTCAATAGGGCTAAATTTTTGAGTTCATCATCCACCATCAGAATCTGCTTTGACTCTGAAGCAATAGTCTGGTGAGGAGTTGCCTGACCTTGCTCCTCAATTCCAAGCATTTTCTCTTGTATCTGGCGAATTTGCAGTTGATTCTCAATACGAACGATCGCTTCTAATGTATTGAAGGGTTTAGTGATGTAGTCACTCCCACCCACAGAAAAACCTTTGACTTTATCCCAAGACCCATCTAAGGCACTGATAAAAATAATCGGAATGGCTGTAGTTTCTCGATCCGCTTTAAGGTGCTGACAGACAAGATAACCATTCATATCTGGCATATTAATATCGAGCAGAATTAAATCTGGCAGTATCTTCCTTGCCATTTCCAAAGCTTCTACACCACTGGTAGCTTGCCAGACTTCAAACTCATCCTCTTCCAGGATGTCGGTTAGTAGAGCTACATTGTGGGGCTGATCGTCCACTACAAGAATGCTGGCCATTCTAGATTTATCGTCCTTCATTTCCTTACCTTCATGGGTGGTAGCTACAGGGAGGATAACTTCAGGAGTAACTTGCTGTCGATCTAGCTTTGAGATTGCTGTTTCTTCAGCCAAGCTTTTAAACTGCGTTGAAAGCTCTAAGGATTTAGACTTAAGCTGCGATTGCAATATTGTGCGAACATTAGCTTTCTTGACCTTTTGACCAATAACTTTCGACAATAATTTCCACAGTTGAGCAGCCACCACTTTGATATACCCGCCAGAGTAGCCTATTGATGCTGCAATCTGGCCATAGGTCTTCTTTTTAGCACTAACGTTTAAGGCTTCCATCAAAATAAGACCTTCTGCTTGACTCAACACTGAGCCTGTATAGCCTTTAACTAAATTATCTGCAAAATCAAGTAATGTTTTCTGGTCNTGCTGCAATCTGGCCATAGGTCTTCTTTTTAGCACTAACGTTTAAGGCTTCCATCAAAATAAGACCTTCTGCTTGACTCAACACTGAGCCTGTATAGCCTTTAACTAAATTATCTGCAAAATCAAGTAATGTTTTCTGGTCTGACATTGGAAAAGATTTAGAGGGTAAATTAAATAACTCTTTCTGTCCATCATAATTTTGTGGACAAACAGACCAAACTAATCTTATCATGGTTCTGGTTCATAAAGATATAGTCAAATATGACATCTGGCAATCCTAAATTGTTTGTGAGAATTTTTATGATAGTTAATTTGAGCTGAAAACCTTGAAAATTCTGACTCCTGTAGGGGCGATTTCCTAGGTCATGCTGCCTCTTGCAGAGGAACTGCCTCTTGCAGAGGAGCTGCTTCTTGCAGAGGAGCTGCCTCTTGCAGAGGAGCTGCCTCTTGCAGAGGAGCTTCGCTAACGCTAACCCTAACGCCAACTCGAATTGCCCGTACAACCAAAATCTTACAACTGAAATAGGATTGCTATATTTTTATTTTGCAGGTGTTATAGCAATCCTATTTTATTCGTGGCAAAAATCTTACTGCTTTTTACAGCGCTTTTCAGTTGAGTAGACCACTAAACTCATTATTAGGAGTCAGGAGTCAGGAGTCAGGAGGTAGGGACGTTGCATGCAACGTCCGTACAGAGTCAGGAGTTAGCAGTTAGGAGTTAGTATCATTGTGGTTTATTCATATGAAAACCGCTGTAGGGAATAGGGAACACTTAACTCTTAACTGGCAATAG
>NZ_LGSU01001306.1 GCF_002260545.1 Hydrocoleum sp. CS-953
ATGCTAGGCAAACATTTTTTTGTAGTGTTTTACTCATACTTTTAACTCTAGTTCAATTCTAATTACATCTCTAAAATACTAATTTTACCTCTAAAACAAAAAAACACAAAATGTAGAGTGATTTGGTAAATTTGTCAACAATTTGACACTAAATATGAAAAGTCGCTACACTCATAATTTGTTGCTTATTTCCAAAAAATTCTATTTTCAATTTCACTATGGTACGAGAACTAGAAAAAATAGATCGGACGGAGTTCCCAGAAACAGCTCCCACAGCTAATCCCGTATTTTACAGAACCTATAGCCGTAAGACAGAAACTGGCCGTGAGACCTGGACAGAAGTATGCGATCGCACAATTAATGGCCTCAGAAAATTAGGCCAACTCACGGCCGAAGAAACAGACTTACTCTATCGGATGCAGAGCCAACTTAAGGCCCTATCTTCTGGCCGTTGGTTGTGGGTAGGTGGCACAGAATGGATTACCCAACAGCAAAACTTTTCAGGGGCCTATAACTGCTCGTCCACTAATATTGTAGACTGGCGCTCCTTTGGCCTATTAATGGACTTAGCGATGATGGGGTGTGGTACGGGTGCAGTCTTGGAACCACGTTATATAAATCAACTGCCACCGATTCGCAATCATCTAAATATTGTATTGCGGGGTGAAATTGGTGCTACTCCTGCTGAATCAAGGCGTGAGTTGACAGAAGTAACATTTCATCAAGACGAAGCGGAAATTTTGGTTGGTGACAGTCGTCAAGGTTGGGTAGGGTCTTATCAGGCTTTGTTGGAGTTGTCAACTGATGAGCGATTTTCGGGAAAGGTGAATGTTATCATTGATTTGAGTGATGTCAGACCTGCGGGAGAACCGTTAAAAGGATTTGGTGGTGTTGCCAATCCGGTAAAATTGCCAGAATTGTATCAACGTTGTGGGAGTATTTTAAATCAAGCAGTTGGGCGACAATTAAATTCTGTGGAATGTTGTTTGCTAATTGACGAAGCAGCAGTGACAATTGTTGCTGGAAATATTCGCCGCTGTTTACCAGAAGGTGCTTTAGTACATACAGCATCGGGGTTAGTACCTATTGAAAAAATTCGGATTGGCGATCGCGTCTTAACCAGCAAAGGATTTTACCCTGTAACAAATTTCTTTGTTCAGGGTACTCAGTCTTTATGTCGCATTCAAACAGAAGACGGATATTTTGAATGTACTGCGGATCATAAAGTTGCCGTGCTGCAAGATTTGTATGGTAACTATAAAATGATTAAAGCTAAAGACTTGCAAGAGGGCGATCGCTTGATTTTTGTGCCTCAAGCAATACCTGGTACTCCCACTGAACTACCTGAGTTGAAAGGTGTCACCTCCCATGGCGCAAAACCAATAACAGTACCCGCTCTTACCAGTGAAGTTGCTTATTTTCTGGGATATTTGCATGGAGATGGATCGGTTGCCTCAGATGGATGGCGAGTCAGATTTCGAGTCCACCAGGATAGTCCAGAAATTTTGGAACGACTGATTAATGTTGCTCAAGAATTTGCTTTGGAAACACATACACTGAGAACCCCAGAACAATGTCAAACCAAAGCTTATGAACTTCAGTTAAATAGCAGCATTCTGAATAAATATCTGTCACAGTTTAAACAGTCATTTACTTCTATTACGATTCCTGACTGTATTCTCATGGGAACAACAGAAATCCGTCAAGCTTATTTAGCTGGTTTAGCAGACGCAGATGGTTGTCATTCTCAGGGCGTACTGGTAGCTTCAGTTTACCAAGATTTTCTGCAACAAGTACAAGCATTATATGGCTCTTTAGGAATCACGACAAGGTTATGTAGTTTCGTGCGCAAGCGAACAGGAAAGTGGGAAGGTGAGTTAGTAACTGTAGGTGAGAGTGCTTTTGAAGCAGTAGAAAAAGTAATGATGACTTACTCTACTCAGTTTCCAGTGCAAAAACGTAAACGACCTAAATTTTTCCACGATCACGGTTTTCCCAGGGAAATGGCTCAACCTTTAGTGAATACTTTTGATTGGAATAATCGCAAGCATATGATGGTTCGCACTGTCAAGAACTTTATCGCTGATGCTACAGATTTGATTCCGGTAAAAGTGAAAAAAGTTGAGATGGATGTGAGAGAAGCATCAACTTATGATATTGAAGTTGCCAGTATCCATGAATTTGTTTGTCAGGGAATCTTAGTATCGAACAGTGCCGGTATTCGGCAAGGGATTAATAGCGATCGCCTCTTTGCTGTAGCGAAGGATAATCTCTGGCGACAGGATGAAAACGGTAACTGGGGAATTGACCCAAAAAGAGATGCTTTGAGAATGGCAAATCACACCCATGTTTTCCACCACAAACCAACATTAGAAGAATGTGTTGAGGCAGTGAGGAAACAGTTTTATTCTGGTGAAGGTGCGATTCAGTGGGCAGGTGAAGCAGTTGCTCGTGCCAATCGCGATCTACTTTCAACGACAGAAATAAAGAGTGATTTCTTGAAAGCTTATGGAGAAGATAATGCCAAAAAATGGTTTCAAGAACACTATCCAAATATTAGTAATGATGAACTAGAACATCGGTTAGCAAGATTAGGATTGAACCCTTGTCATTCAGGGGATACCTTAGTATCTACAGACCAAGGGTTAATTCAGATTCAGGATTTAGTAGGTAAACAGTTTAAAGCATTAGTAGATTTGCGTTCGGTAGGTTTATCTGGTGTGAAGTTGACGGATGCGATCGCTTTTGCTACTGGAGTTAAAACCACCTACAAAATTATGCTGACTAATGGAATGCAAATGCGATGTACAGCAGAGCATAAACATTTTACCAGTCGAGGTTGGGTTAGCACTCAAGATTTAACTGATGACGACAATATTTATGTTCAGAGAGGAGCAGGTCATTTTGGTAAAGGTACTATTTCTGTTGCTCAAGCTCAAATGCTTGGTTGGTGGTACGGAGATGGATATAATGTCAAAATTAAGGCTCGTCAAGGTCATGGTAGGAAGCAAGATCATTTTGCTAAAGGATTTGTTTTTAACCAGGATGAGTATGAAACTGCCTACAATATTGTCGGCAAAGCTGTTGCATCAATTACAGGAAGAGAATATGTAACTAAACTCCATAAAGGAGTCTATGAATTTCGTACTCAATCTCCTAAATTAGAAAAGTTTTTTGCCGATTTAGGTATAGTTGGAAAAGAAGAACTTCCTAATGATTTTATGAGTCAATCTCAGGAAGTTTTAATTGGTTTTTTACAAGGAATTTTTAGTGCAGATGGCACAGTAGATAAAGATTCCCGAAGAATCAAATTAGCTATGATTTCGGAAAAACTACTCCAACAAATTCAATTAATTCTATCTAATTTAGGCATTATTAGTACAGTTCAATTAATTAGGAAAGAAGGTTACAGAGGTGTTCCTTATACAACTGTTGATGGAACTGAGGAAATCAGCTCAGATAGAGGTGCTTATGGATTATTTATCTCTACTTTTAACTTTGATTTATTTCAAGAATTAATTGGTTTTCCACTATCGCCTAGTAAGAATACTAAAGCTGAAAAATGGCTGCTAAAACCATTACCTAATTATTTTGAGTCAACCATTAATTCTAAGTTCACTTCAAAGGTGAAAAAAGTTGAAGAATTTGGAGAGGAAGTTGTTTATGATTTGCACGTTCCTTTAACTAATTCTTTCATTGCTAATGGTTGTTTAACTCACAATTGTGGCGAAATAATTGGGGCTAATTTCCACTGTAATTTATCAGAGATTCATCTGAATCAAATTGACCCAAATAATCATAAAGAACAGGAGGAAGCTTTTACTGCTGGTGCCCTTTCCGTGGCAACTTTACTTAACCATAAGTTCCTAGAACCTCGCTATAATTATAGTCGAGAATTAGACCCTATTGTTGGGGTTTCTTTTACTGGTTTATTTGACTTTTTTGTAAAAGCTTTTGGTATTGAATGGTTGCAATGGTGGCAAGCAGGCCGCCCGGAAACTATTCAAGGTTTGGAGTTTAAAAAACAGGAGGCAGAATATTTAACTCGGTGGCGCGAAATAGTGCATCGGGTGGTGTGGGATTATTGCGATCACCACAACCTAAAACGTCCGAACCGTTGTACAACAGTGCAACCTTCGGGTTGTCTCGACAAAACTGCTTTGAGAATATTTAATCAAGGTTTGCTTTATGCAGATGAAATAGTCGCACCTGGTAGTGGAGAAACGGTAGGATTAGAATTAACTGTTCGCGATGGAATAGGAGCATCCACAGCGATCGCTAATCAACCATTAGAACTTGTGGAAGTCAAACTAGCTAATGGTCGGATCTTACGGATGACTCCCAACCATCGGATGAGTGTCGCAGGTAAGTGGGTATATGGTTGCGATCTGAAACCTGGAATGTTGCTTGACTACAGTATTGGTGAGTATCACAAACAAGAAGATGCTTTACTAATACCCTTGGAGTTAGAAAATTATACCAGAGTGAAACGGTCTCAAACATTAGGTCATAACCGTGGTGTCTTAACTCACGAAATCGTGACTCCGGCAACTCTTACTCCAGATTTAGCTTACTTTTTAGGTTGTTTGTTTGGGAATGGTTGTATTTCTGAACACAAATATCGAGTCCGTTTTTCTCATGGCAGACTTGATATTTTGCATCGCCTCCAAGAAACAGGCAAAAAATTATTTGGCATCCCAGGTAATATCAATGACCTTGGTAACGGTCGTTTTGAATTATCTTTTGCTTCTCGACAGTTATTTGACTGGTTGCACTTAAACCAACTTGCCAAAACTGAGAAAAGCAAAGATTTAGACCGGATACCTATGAGTTTACGTCGGTCTTCGCGAGTTACTTTGCTATCATTTTTCTGTGGTTTGATAGATACTGATGGATGTGTGCGGAAACAGGGGAACTTATCTATAGATTCAGCAAGTTCCGATTTTATTCGCAACCTGCAACAAGTAGGAGAAGCGATCGGACTCTGTTTCAGTATCTTTCATAATACCAAAGGGGAAAACTTGCAACCCCAACAAAAAGATATGTGGGGATTATGTCTGAGTCGAATGTTGTCTAATGCTGACGCTTTAGATTATCTGAATGAACACAGTATCAAATGTCAGGAACGACCCCTATTTCCACCGAAGCGCGTTTTCAGTTTTTCTCCATACAAAATTGAATCTGTGAATATTGGGGCAGTTTGTGACTACTCTTATGATTTTGCCATTGAGGGTGTGGATGATAACGACTCTTGGTATTGGCAAGGTGCTTTGAAATCGCACAATACCAAATCTCTGTTAACAAATGCTGCTCCTGGTTGGCATCCTCCTTTTGGTTTGCGGTGGGTGCGACGGATTACTTTTGCCAAAAATGATCCTGTAGCATTAGCTTGCCTTGATTATGGTTATTCTGTGATTCCGGGGCAGTCAAGCAAAGATGAAAATGGTAATTTACTCAACGATCCTTTTGATGAACGCGCGAAAGAATGGTTAGTAGAAATTCCAGTACAGGTATCTTGGATAGACTTGCCTGGGATTGACGACATTGCCATTGAGAAGTTCACCGCTACTGCTATGTTTGATTTTTACATGGGAGTACAGAAACATTGGACGACTCATAACAGTAGTAGCACTATTTTGCTGACAGAGGAAGAAATTGAACCTTTGGGCAAACGCATTTATGAGGCAATTCGCGATGATGAGGGTTATATCTCGTCAGCGTTGTTAGCGCGGTTTGATGCACCGTTCCCCCGGTTGCCGTTCGAGCGTATTTCTAAAGAGGAATATGAAAAATTGCAACGGGAGATGTTGGAACGGCGGAAGTCTGATGATTTCTCGGAGTTGATGAATGGTTATGTGTTAGCGAGTGAGTTACCAGAGATGGGACCGCAAGATCCCGCTTGTTCTGGGATGGTTTGTGAATTGAAGGGTTCGGAACCGGAAGTTAGTTAGAGCTAGGGGGGAAAAAGAATGTAGTAGAGTGTCTAGATTTATTTTGTGGGTAAGTTTGATAAATTAAGACCTCTCCCCCCTGCCCCTCCCCCTCTCCTGCAAGGAGAGGGGGAGATATTCCCCCTTCCCTACAAGGGAAGCAGGGCTGTTTCAAAGTAAAATAAATAATTGATTATTTATGAGAATTGGGGACATCATTACCAGAATTTGGGGAAAATCTAGGTTAAAGGGTGGAAAATTCTCCCCTGCTCCCTGCTCCCCTGCTCCCCCTCTGCCAAATACCAAGAATGAAATAGCCCTGCTACAAAGGAAGGGGTGAGGTTTTTTTAACCACAATTTTAGTCTAGATACGCTACTACTTTAGCTAATTATATTAGTCATAAAAGGTGATGGGGTGATGGGATACATATAATATAATTAAAAATAACTATTAAAGTCAAAGCTGAAATAATTATGCTTGAATGGTTGGCTACTACTACATTTTTCTCATTACTGTGGTTTCTCGTTAGAGAAGTTCTGGGAAAATTAGCTCAAGAAACCCTTGAAGACTATGTTAAAGATTTTTTTAAGCAATGTATTACTGATTTTACAGGTGAGATAAGCGATCGCCACAAAAGGTCTTTAAAAAAGGCTATGAAGGAAGCTCTTCAAGAATTTTCTGGGTTAGTAGAGCAAGAATTAAAGCTGGCTGAATTAGATAAAAATCAAATTGAGAAATATAATGAGCATTTAAAACTATTTCTGGAAAATGAGTCGGTTTTGGAAATTATGGGGAGTCCGTTTAATAAGGATATTAAGGTTTTAGATACTCCTCAATTGGTTAAAATTTGGCACCAAATAAATCCATCTTTACCTGCTTTACCAGAAAATTTTGACTGGGAAGAAATAGCTAAAAATTATCTCAAAAAAGTTCAAATTATTAGGATAAATTCTGATGAATTACGGAAAATATTAGATTCACAAAATTTTGATAAACTGGCAAATAAAAGTTCTGATATTAAATTAGATTTTAATCTCAAAAAACATCAAGAGGGAATCCGAGAACAATATGGCAATGTCAGATTAGAAAGTTTAGATACCAGTGGTTATGGTTACGATCAATTGAAATTATGGAAAATATTTATTCCTCAAAATGTGCGGGAATCTCAAGAGTTTTTGCCTCAAGTACATGAAATTCCTAAAGAATATCGGCAGCGGTTAAAGGAGTCTGGAGACCTTGAGGAAGATTTTTCTTCGGAACAATTGGAAGGTCTCCGGCGCAGATATTTTGAACAACAAATTCGCTCAGTTTTAGACTTAATTGAAGATAAAAATTATAAATATTTAGTTATTCTGGGAGACCCCGGTTCTGGCAAGTCTACTTTATTACAATATATCGCTTTGCAATGGGCAGAGTTACTGCCGAAATATTTGCCTTTATACCCAATTCCTTTGTTAATTGAACTGCGGACTTATGTGCGTAACTATGATGCCAATAAGTGCAATGATTTTCTAGATTTTCTGGAAAAAGGTAGTGGAGTTGTTTGTCATTTACCTCAAAAAGAACTCCATTAAAAATTACAAAATGGTGATGCTATTGTCATGTTTGATGGGTTAGATGAAGTTTTCGATCCTGCTAAACGAGAGGAGGTAATTACTGATATTCATCGGTTTACTAATAATTATAAAAATGTCCGAGTTATTGTTACTTCGCGGGTGATTGGTTATAAGCATCAAAAACTTCGGGATGCTGAGTTTTATCATTTTATGTTGCAAGATTTGGAGGCGGAAAAAGTTGAAGAGTTTATTCAAAATTGGCATAATTTGACTTATCAAGATGAGACAGAAAAGGTGAGGAAAAGGGAGAGGTTGAAACGGGCAATTAAGGATTCTCCAGCTATTGAGCAATTGTCAGGAAATCCCCTTTTATTAACTATGATGGCTATCTTGAATCGTCATCAAGAATTGCCGAGAGATAGGGCGGAACTTTATAATCAAGCTTCGCGGGTTTTATTACAGCAATGGGATATGGAACGAGCCTTGGTTGATGCGAAAATTGACCCGATAACTATTGACTATAAAGATAAGCAGGCAATTTTGCGTCGGGTAGCTTTTTTTATGCAGGAAAATGAGGCAGGTTTAGCTGGTAATTTAATTGTTGAAAAAGATTTAAGAGAGATTATTTCGGAATATCTGAAAAGTATAGATATTAATGATGCGAGACCGATGGCTAAGGCATTGATTGAACAGTTGCGGACTCGGAATTTTATTTTGTGTTTTGTTGGGGCTGAATATTATGCTTTTGTGCATCGAACTTTTTTGGAATTTTTCTGTGGTTGGAGTTTTGTTTGGCAGTTTAAGGAAACACAAAGTCTGGAAATAGATGGGTTGATAAATGATGTTTTTGGTAAGCATTGGCAGGATGAAAAATGGCATGAAGTTTTGCGGTTAATTGCAGGGATGATTGATGCTAAGTTTGTGGGAGATATTATTAGTTATTTGATGGAGCAAGAGGGGGAAGAGGAAAAATTTCTGAATTTATTTTTGGCGGGCAAGTGTTTGTTTGAAGTTAGGAGTCGTCATAGTATTGGTGATGTGGAGGAGCGGTTATTAAATAGGTTAAAAGATTTGACTGGGTATTAGTTATTTGATGGAGCAAGAGGGGGAAGAGGAAAAATTTCTGAATTTATTTTTGGCGGGCAAGTGTTTGTTTGAAGTTAGGAGTCGTCATAGTATTGGTGATGTGGAGGAGCGGTTATTAAATAGGTTAAAAGATTTGACTGGGTATGACCTTGGTTATTATTATGGATCTTATAGCAATGAGGCAGATCGAGTTCGTGAAATTCGTACTAAAGCTGTGGAAGTGGTGGCTACAACTTGGAGGGATGAAAACTCAACCTATATTTGGCTCAAACAAAGGGTTGTGTCTGATGAGGATTGGAGAGTGCGACGTGAAGCGGTACGACAAATAGCTACTGGTTGGAAATATGAACCAGGAATTTTGGAATTACTCAAACAATGGGTTGTGTCTGATCAGAGCTGGAGTGTGCGAAGTGAAGTGGTGGGACAAATAGCTACTGGTTGGAAACATGAACCAGGAATTTTGGAATTACTCAAACAATGGGTTGTGTCTGATGAGGATTGGAGAGTGCGACATGAAGCGGTACGACAAATAGCTACTGGTTGGAAACATGAACCGGGAATTTTAGAATTACTCAAACAATGGGTTGTTGGAGAGTGCGACATGAAGCGGTACGACAAATAGCTACTGGTTGGAAACATGAACCGGGAATTTTAGAATTACTCAAACAATGGGTTGTATCCAATGAGAATTGGAGAGTGCGACGTGAAGCAGTGGAACAAATAGCTACTGGTTGGAAACATGAACCGGGAATTTTGGAATTACTCAAACAATGGGTTGTGTCTAATGAGAATTCCGATGTGCGAAGTGAAGCGCTGGGACAAATAGCTACTGGTTGGAAACATGAAGAGGGAATGTTTGAATTACTCAAACAATGGGTTGTGTCTAATAATAGTGGGAAGGTGCGACGTAAAGCGCTGGAACAAATAGCTACTGGTTGGAAAAATGAAGAGGGAATTTTAGAATTACTCAAACAAAGGGTTGTGTCTGATCAGAGTTCGAATGTGCGACGTGAAGCG
>NZ_LGSU01001307.1 GCF_002260545.1 Hydrocoleum sp. CS-953
CAATATAGGGCTAGAACAATTCAACAAAGCCGTCACTAAAAGGTAAAACAGTTCTAGAAGCAGAGTGAGAGTTCGCAACCGAACCCAAACCCGCTTCATTAGAAATAGCAGACCATTGAAACCCTTGAATAATTACACCAATAACACCCCCCTCAATTGCCTTGGGAGCAAAAGCACCAGAAATAATAGTAGCGATCGCCCCAGGAATTTCGGTAATATTAGCCAGGAGAATAAATAGGGAAGCCAAAACATAAACTAAACACATCAAAGGTACAAGAGTCCCTGCCACCATACCAATACGCTGAATACCACCAATAATTACCAACCCGACTAAAACTACCAGAACCAAACCATAAACCCAACTAGGTAAACCTGGTAATACAGTAGAAACAGCTCCATAAGACTGATTTGCTTGGAACATATTAGCGCCACCGAAAGCAGCAGAAATACACAATACAGAGAATACTACAGCCAGCACTTTACCTAAAGTTCTCTGCCCCATTTCTGCTAAACCTGCGGATAGGTAGCGCATCGGTCCACCAGAAATAGTACNCGCTATTGATATCGTTAGAGGCAGATACGACGACCCTGATGATCAAGGAGAAATCTCCCACTTCCAAGCTTTGGCTGCAGCATTGTCAGGAACAGTAGAAACAGCTCCATAAGACTGATTTGCTTGGAACATATTAGCGCCACCGAAAGCAGCAGAAATACACAATACAGAGAATACTACAGCCAGCACTTTACCTAAAGTTCTCTGCCCCATTTCTGCTAAACCTGCGGATAGGTAGCGCATCGGTCCACCAGAAATAGTACCATCAGGTTTAATAATGCGATATTTTTGAGCCAGGGTACATTCAACAAATTTACTGGTCATCCCAAAAAAACCAGCGATCGTCAACCAGAATGCAGCCCCAGGTCCGCCTATACTAACAGCTACAGCCACACCTGCAATATTGCCTAATCCTACAGTTCCTGACAATGCTGCAGCCAAAGCTTGGAAGTGGGAGATTTCTCCTTGATCATCAGGGTCGTCGTATCTGCCTCTAACGATATCAATAGCGTGTTTAAAAGCACGAATATTGATAAATTGCATCCTAATAGTAAAAAAAATTGCACCAATAATTAACCATAAAACAATTAAAGGAAAACCAGCTATACTAAAGAAAAGAATGCTAAATATTACATTTACAAAACCTGAAAAAGTTTGATCTATGCTTGTAATGAAACTATTTGCTGTTTCTGGTTCTGATGCTAAAGCAACAGTTGGTATTAACAGAAACAGGAAAATATAGAGCCAAATTCGTCTTTTCATTTTCAACTTTACCAGTTAATCATTTTTCTTAACTAAACACTTATACCATGAAAGTCTAAATTTTTCAGGTATAGTCAAGGAATTATTCAACTTTTCTATTANCAAAACAGCAAAATTAGTGGTTAATCATTGTCTTAAATATAGAATTGGCAGGATTGTTTTTGGATGGAATAGGCAACAAAAAGATGGTAAAAATATGCCGAAAACAGAAAAATATACCTGGGTATTCATTAATGAATAATAGATAATTACCTCTTTAAAAATTGATAATGAACAATGGATAATCAATAATTATTTTGTAAGCATTCAGCTATTAGCAGTCAGAAATCAGCAAGAAAAACCTGCGCTTAAGGAAGGAGTGTAAATAAATATAGACTTTAAGGTCAAGGGTGCTAGCTTTTGTAGTCATATTTTTCTGAATCCATTAATAAAGCTTTCCTATACGCACTAAAAGCAATAGCTAAGAGCTAACGGCTGAATGCTTACATTATTTTTGACCATAATTATAGGGTTTTCAAATGAGACCGGAAAATACATCGTATTTTTTTAAGTCAGGAAAATCAAATAAATTACACTCAAAAAAAACTTCAAACATCTTCTTAATTATTGTGAAATTATTCGAGAAGCAATAACATCTCCTAAGTAGATTTTTTCAGGATAGCCAGAACGCTTGAATTGAATTTTATTTGGGGGCGTAATGAGCCAAAAAATGACAATTTATTTTCCAGTCTTCAGTAGCTAAATATTGATTCAATTATATTAGGAACTCTTGCATCTTTTCTCCTTTGTTATCAGAACCTCTATCCCAAAATATAATGATTTTCCGACTTTTTTTATCGATGTAATAGGTTTAAATTTTGTGTCAGCAACTTTTTCAGAAAATCTATGTTCGACCCTTTCCTTTTATATAGGAGAATTAATTTTTTATGTTCCTATATCAAATGTAAATTCTATCTTGAGGATTAGTTTACTGAAATAATTTCTCCTGTTTGTAAACGTTTCATATAATTTTCTAGGTCTGTTGCGACTTTACCACAAAGGAAATAAGTACCAAGTAAAGTAGGAAAAGCAAGAGTTATTTTCAAAGCATCAGCGAATTGAATTACAGCTTCTGGATTAGTAACTGTACCTACAAACACACCTACTAAGAACAAAACTTTATATATAATCACACTCCGATCTCCAAATAAATATTGCCAGGAAACTTGACCATAATAACTACTAGAAATCATGGTAGACAAAGCAAACAAAAATATACAAACTGTCAAAACAGAAGGAAACCAGCCAATGACAGAAGTAAAAGCAGCTAAAGTCAATTCTGAACCACCAAGATTAGCAAATTCTGGATTATTGTAAACCCCAGTAATAATAACTACTAAAGCAGTCATGTTACAGATGACTATAGTATCAATAAATGGTTCTAGTAATGCTACAATCCCTTCCCGGATAGGTTCCTCAGTTTTCTCCGTAGCNAAAGCAAACAAAAATATACAAACTGTCAAAACAGAAGGAAACCAGCCAATGACAGAAGTAAAAGCAGCTAAAGTCAATTCTGAACCACCAAGATTAGCAAATTCTGGATTATTGTAAACCCCAGTAATAATAACTACTAAAGCAGTCATGTTACAGATGACTATAGTATCAATAAATGGTTCTAGTAATGCTACAATACCTTCCCGGATAGGTTCATCAGTTTTCGCCGTAGCATGAGCGATCGCAGCCAAACCCAAACCCGCTTCATTAGAAAAAGCAGCGCGTCGGAACCCTTGGACTAGCGCCCCAAGCAGACCACCTGCCATAGCTTGGGGAACAAAAGCACCATGAATAATGCTCCCTATGGCATTAGGAATAGCTGTGAAGTTAGCCAAAATCACCCACAGAGCAGCGAAAAAGTATACGGCACACATTGCGGGTACGATAGCAGCAGCCACTCCAGCAATACGCTGAATACCTCCAATAATCACTAACCCCACTATTAATACTAGAACCAATCCATAGACCCAAGTTCTTTCGGCAACAAATGGTAGCACATTAGCAACGACGACTTGAGACTGGTTAGACTGAAATATACTCGAACTACCTAGTACCGCCAAAATATTGAAAAATGCAAACATTCCTGCTAAAACTTGACCAAAACTTTTTTGTCCTAAATCAGCTAAACCTATTGACAGATAATACATTGGTCCACCAGCAACTGTACCATCTAGTCTAATCATCCGATATTTTTGAGCCAGGGTACACTCAATAAACTTGGTACTCATGCCTAAGAAACCTGCGATCGTCATCCAAAAAGCTGCACCCGGCCCTCCCAAACTAATAGCAATGGCAACTCCGGCAATATTTCCTAGCCCCACAGTTCCAGATAGGGCAGTAGCGACAGCTTGAAAATGGGAAACTTCACCTTCGTCATTGGGGTCATCGTACTTACCCAAAATAACATCAATAGCGTGTTTGAAGGCTCGAAGATTAATAAACTGCATTCGGATAGTAAAAAAGAGACCACCACTAATTAGCCAAAGTACAATAAGTGGTATGCCTTGGTCACCTCCAATACTATAAAAAATGATAGCATCTATATTTTTTAATAATTGGGAAAAAGTAGCAGAAATCCAATCTAACATTTAGTTTAGTAGTTCCTAATTTAAATTCAAGCATGAGCTAATTCTAGCACTTAAAGATTGTTTATTAGGTAAATTTTAAATAGTTTTTTCACGCTTATGTGTCCCTTTTTAAAAAGATGAAAAGAATAAACTTCAGTATTTCAAGCGTCTACCTTCAGCCAGAGATGTTGTTTTGCTACGCAACATGAAAAACGTTTTTGCTGGTGCAAAGCTATCTTAGGATAACTCCTCTGCAAGAGGTGGTTATGATCTAGGAGGCTAATATCATGTTCGGTTGAATACTTATAAATTATATTTGAAGGAGTTAGGAGGGAAAGAAGAAATTTAGAAGGAAGAATGTTTATTATAACTAATTATCCGCAATTCGTAGCTCCCCCGGAGGGGGCACATGATATAACTGATAATTGATAAATGAAATAGCACAACCTTCAAGTTTATGCTCAAAAAACCCCCGAAAACTCCTCACGTTCCGGTTGCTCCCGCAGCGTAACCGCTTCGCAGGAAATCACAAAATCTTGATGACATTCCGGACGGTTAGCGCTGGGGATTACCGGACTTGACAATTGGTGTGCATATGCACACAAGAAGGCATGGAAGAAGACGACTTCTCTCTTTGCGTTCTCGACAATGCGCGCAAGGCAGCGCGGGCGGTCAGCCGTCACTTTTTCGGGAGCATTTTCTTCAAGTTTATGCTCTCATAACCATTACTATGTACCACTATCCAGTATTTTTAGCTTTTGCTAGCTTCCACCTAAAAAAAAGTAGTGATAAATGGGATTCATCTGGGGAAAATAACAGTAATTTACCAACCAATATCGTGAGATATTTAGGATTACAAAAAAAATTCACCCTTGTGAGAATCAATTGAAAAAACTATTCTGACTTCTCTTGAGCAACTTGATTAAAAATTGGTATTAGAGGTAAAATATAGGTATTTGTAATCATGTTATAATATAATTGTATTCACATCCACTTCTATTTCCAAAATTTACTGTAATTTATACAGCATCAATAAGACCATAAAGCAGTTAACCTTGTTACAATTTTCCATAATTATAGTTCTTTTAATTATATTCAATAAAGAAAAAACTTTAGGAATAAACCATNAGTGGTTAAAAGGCTCCCGAAAAGTAAAATATGGTAACATCAAATCTCTATTAGGTGCGTTATTGATATTGACTTAAATTGTTAAGTAATAATTGAGAAATTCTGGTATAAAATCACACTTGGATTGTATCTCATCAACCATTTACAATTGCCAAACTATATAATAGAAAAAAACACTATGAAAATTCTACTTCCAGAGAATTCAGATCGGCATCAAATCCAATTACCAGACCCCATTAATAAATCAGAGATACCAGAGCAAATGCAACAAATGAGTTTGATGATTGCCGAATCCCTGCATGAAGAAGATAAAAATCAGGAGGATTCTAGTATGAATATATCGGCTGTAACTATCCCAGTACCAGAAAATCAACAAGATATAGATGATGCAGTAGGAGCATTATTTAAGCAAATGTCTCGTTATCCTCTTTTGAGCCAAAAAGAAGAAATAGAATTAGCCAGGCAGATCCAAGAGTTAGTCATATTTGAACAACTGCCAGAGAAACTAGCAAATGACTTAGGGCGACTGCCGACAAAAGGTGAAGTAGCAGCAGCCGCAGGTTTGACAGAAATGCAACTAGACCATCGCCTACATCAATGTCGGGCAGCCAAACGTCGAATGATTAGCTCTAACCTCCGTTTAGTAGTTTCTATTGCCAAACGTTATCTAAACCGGGGAGTGCCTTTTCTAGACTTGATTCAAGAAGGAGCATTAGGACTAAACCGCGCCACAGAAAAATTTGACCCAGAGAAAGGTTACAAATTTTCTACTTACGCCTATTGGTGGATTCGTCAAGGAATAACACGCACCATTGCTAATCAAGGACGTACTATTCGCCTACCAGTTCATGTAGTTGAACAAATTAACAAACTTAAACGAGTTTACCGCGACCTAAGACGCAGTTTAAATCGTATTCCCAGTGACGCAGAAATTGCTCAAGCGTTAGAAATTTCCCACCAACAACTGCGTAACCTCCAGCAAATTCGTCGGAAAACTCTCTCTCTCAATCATCGTTTAGGTACAGATGAAAATACCGAACTGTTAGACTTCTTAGAAGATAATGAAAATACTACTCCCGAAGCGCAAATGAATGATATGATGATGCGCCAGGATATCTTGGAGGTATTAAATCATGTGTTAAGCGATCGCGAACAAGATGTCATTACTCTCCGCTATGGTTTAATCACAGGGGAACCTCATACTTTAGATGAAGTGAGTCGGATGATTAATCTCTCCCGCGAAAGAGTACGACAAATTCAAGCTAAGGCAATGCGAAAGTTACGTCGCCCTCAAGTGGCTGAACGTTTAAAAGGATGGTTAAATCGTTTTTGATAAAATTTTAAGATAATATTAGTTAAATTATGTCCCTGAATGAACTAAAGTTGCGTGCTGCAACACCAGCAGATGTACCTGTAATATTTGAGTTAATTAAAGCCCTAGCTGAGTATGAAAAATTATCTCATGCTGTTACAGGTAGCATTGCTTCCTTAGAAGCTCATTTATTTGGTGAACCTGGTAGCGATGGGTCTAATTATCGCCCCATCGCTGAAGCTATTATTGCTGAATTGACAGGCCAAGCTGTCGGTTTTTCTTTATTCTTTCATAACTATTCAACTTTTCTCACCCAACCCGGAATTTATATAGAAGATTTATTTGTGTTACCTGAGTATAGGGGGCGGGGTATCGGGAAACGACTGGTAAGTTATGTGGCAGAGTTAGCAGTATCCCGAAACTGTGGGCGTTTGGAGTGGAGTGTTTTAGATTGGAATGAACCGGCGATCGGATTCTATGAACGTATTGGTGCGTCAATTTTGAATGAGTGGCGTATATGTCGTGTTACTGATAATTCTCTCAGCAGTTTAGCATCTGGACAGCAATTATAGTCAGGACTTACGCAAAAAATGAAATTACACACCATCCGTAGGGCTTAATGGTCATTATCCCTTATTAGTGGTACTTAGACAACTTAACTGCCAAAAATAAGCTCAAATATAGATAGGGAGGCGGTTTTACGTCGAAAATGTATAAATCCTTTATTACCAAGGGTTTTAGCCATTTTTAAGGAGTTGACGTAATTCCCTTGTCTAGACTGGCTTTTCCTCCGGAATGCTGCGCAAACAAGCAGTTTTTCTGCCAAAAAATGTCTAAGTACCATTAGATATAGTTGCTCTGCCTAAGTTCTGCTAAGTCCTGATAGTGCAAACCAGAAGTCAGAAATCAGAAGTTAGAAGTAATCCCTGAATGAGTTTGAGGATTCATAAATATCCTAACCTATTTGCGTAGTGCTCTAAAAGTTAAAAGTTAAATCATTTCTTTGATTAAGGCAAGACAAGAACGGGAATGTCCTCAATGACGACTGCTATTGATGGTTTTGGGGAGTAGAGAATAGTAAGGACGTTGGATGCAACGTCAGTAAGGAAGATGGGGAGTTTGATAGGGAACAAGCAAAAAATATTGGCGTTGTTGATTCTAGGTATGATTTGATAATTTTGTATTTTGGATCGGTGTATTTTGGATTTTTTGAACTACTTGTTAATATTAACTGTTCCCTGTTCCCTATTCCCTATTCCTTACAAACCCACTTTTATACCTTAATTCAGCAATGCCAAAATATTTAACCCATTAATCTGGAATCTGTTCTAACATTTCAGCTCAAAATGGCTTTGTTGCATGAAAGTAGCGATAGAACATCCGTTCCGCTTTTCGGTTGTTCCCGACATGAAAGGTGAACCTAGTGGCAGCTATAGAACCCCTGAAAGGATCTATTTAAAATTATAGATTGAGAGTAGGGGAGTGTGGAGAGTAAGGGATATCGGGAGATGGGGTGTATTAGATATCTACCCAAATCCCATCATCAAATCAATTCTTACCCATTTTTTATCAATTAATTCTCGAATTTGACCTATTTTCTGGAGATACGGTTAGGACTTCTATAGCAATGAGCGCTGGTATATTTACAAATTGTAGTAGGGGCAAAAGAGCTAGAAGTCTTATATTATCGGCAATTTATTCCCCCTGTTGCCTGTTCCAATAGTGCCTGTTCCCGGAGCACAGCGCTATATATCACTCTCTTTCTAGAGATTGATGTTTTATTCATCTATTGGACAATAGTAAAAAGGCTCAAAGCCTTTACAGGTAAAAGTTTCAGCCTTTTTATATCAAAGATTGATGTTCTATTCATCTATTGGACAATAGTTATAGAAGTATGAAGTACATCTCCAAAGCAAGTGCGGTAGCTATATGCTTTCATACAACAAAGCCGCTCAAAATTAAAAATTTACTGCTACTAGAAAATTCTGAGTTCTCAGGGATTCAGAATTTTTTTGTGTAGTGGCTAAATCTATTCAACTTGACTATTGTTAACAAAATAGGTAAAAATATAAGACTGATTATTAATTTAGTGTCGGGAACATCACACATAATACTGAGGTTATTAACTATGACTATTTGGGTAAATGAACAGATAGATCCATCTGGTATTGTCTACTCTTGTATTGCCTGTTGTGACAAACAGCAAGCTGAAGAATGCCATGAATCTTTTCAAAATAATTTAACTGATACTCAAAAGGAACAAGGATGGAAAGCTACAATGCGAATTGTTGAGTCTTGGGATGAAGTACCTGTCAGTGCTTTAAAATTAAATTAAAAGTTCAAATGCCGATCGGTGCTTTCTTTCATTATGAACCAAAACATAATTCAGCTATACGAACCACTTAATATTCCTAAAGCTATTGATGAAGATATTTGGATTGTTGATGGCCCTATTGTCAGAATGGCGATGTATGGCACACATATTCCATTTCCGACACGGATGACGATTATCCGATTGAAAAATAATGATTTGTGGTGTCATTCTCCTATAGAATTAGTTCCAGAATTAAAAGCAAAAATTGATGCCTTGGGTTCGGTTCGTCACTTAATTTCACCAAACAAAATCCATTATACTCATATTGGCAGTTGGGCAAAAGCTTATCCAGAAGCTATTGCATGGGCATCACCAGGAGTGGTAGAACGTGCAGCACAACAAAAAATTGAGGTGAATTTTCATGCTTTTCTTGATGATGAAGCACCAATTGACTGGTCAGAAGATATCGATCAATTAGTTTTCCGAGGTAGTAGGTTTATGGATGAGGTAGTATTTTTTCACCGCAAAAGTTCTACAGTCATTCTAGCAGATTTAATTGAAAATTTTGAGCTTAATAAAGTTAGTAAAAAATTTCATTTATTAATTAAGTTAGCTGGTTGTGCGGCTCCAAATGGTAAAGCACCACTGGACTTACGAATAACATTTTGGGGGAGAAAAAATCAAGCTCGTGCCTGTTTAGAAAAAATGTTAAAATGGGAAGCTAAAAAAATTATTTTATCCCACGGAAAATGCTATGAAGAAAATGGTAATGCTGAATTAATCAGAGCTTTTGCTTGGCTAGTTCATTAATTGATAATGGATAATGAATGATGGATAATTATCTCTGGTTAAAACCATCAGATTGAACGATGGGGAAATCACCTGTTCTTTTTTTCTCCTATTAGGAGAGGTTTGAAACCGAATTGATTAATTATAAATTATCAATATAAAGTTTTGGAAATATCACCAAAATGCTTGTAGTATAATAATTACTCATCTTTTTAAAT
>NZ_LGSU01001308.1 GCF_002260545.1 Hydrocoleum sp. CS-953
GTAATGGGGCGGGTTTAGCAAAATCTTTGATATCAGCACGATGTTATCCTCAAAACCCGCCCCTACACCCTGGTTAAATAAACCTACCCCAAAACCAGCGCTAAAAACTCAAACGTCTCTCAATAGCATTTTGAAAGCGATCGCTAATTTCTCCCATCTCTACATTAATCAAAGAAACGCCCTCATTAACTAAAATTTGCAAACTACTTTCAGCATTACCCACCAGACCAATTTTCTGCCAAAAATCAGCCAAATTTTCCTCAAGATATGATTCCCAAATTATCTGATTTTCGGGCGCAACAGAAACCAAAATTCGGCAACCACCCTCGCCAAACAAAAACTCATCCCATCGGAAATTAGAAACATCAGACAATTCCCAAATAATCTCAGCGCCTAACTTCCCACTCAGACAAGACTCTGCTAGAGCGATCGCTAAACCTCCCTCACCACTATCGTGAGCAGAACGCACCCACCCTTGTCGGATACCATGACGACAAACTGCCTGTACTCGCCTTTCCAAATCAAAATCTACTTCCGTCGGTTTACCAGCAACCACACGATGAATAGTTGCTAAATATTCAGAAGCAGCTAAAGACTTAACTCCTAAATTCCCTATTAAATAGATAAGATCCCCTTCAGTCTGCCAACCTTGACCACAAATACGAGTAATATCGGGAATTAACCCCACCATTCCCACAACTGGAGTCGGATAAATTGCTTGGGGAGTACCGTCAGCATCCAAAGTTTCATTATACAAAGACACATTCCCACCAGTAACAGGCGTTCCCAACTCCTGACAACCTTCAGCAAGACCGCGACAACTCTCAGCTAGTTGCCAATATCCCACAGGTTTTTCCGGACTGCCAAAATTGAGATTATCTGTAACCGCTACAGGTTCAGCACCGACACAACTGAGATTCCGTGCTGCCTCTGCCACTACTGCTTTTGCACCATTGTATGGATCGAGATAAACCAAACGGGAATTACAATCAACTGTTGCAGCAACACCTGAAGTTGATGGTGGGTTATTAAGATCGGAAATTTGGGGGCGTAACCGAATCACAGCAGCATCAGCACCACCCGGCAACATCACAGTATTATTCTGTACTTGATAGTCGTATTGCTGATACACCCAATTTTTAGAAGCAATAGTTGGAGTATCTAATAAAGTCAGTAAAATATCATTCCAGGTTTGGAAATTTCCCTGAATTTCAATACCATGTTCCGTAGATGCTGGTAACGATGACACATTCCATTCCCAAGCTTTTTTTGCATATTCCGGCGGTTCGCTCAATAACTCCCGGTGATAAATAGGAGTATTATCTGCTAAAGCAGTAGCAGGTATTTCAGCAGCAACCTTGCCTTCAAATAAAATGCGCACAATAGGTTCCTCAATAACCGTACCTGCCACCACTGCATGAAGTTCCCAACGTTCAAAAATATCAATCAATTCTTGTTCGCGACCTTTTTCGGCAACAAATAACATTCGTTCCTGAGATTCTGAGAGCAAATATTCATAAGGAACCATACCAGTTTCTCGCACTGGTACTTTGTCCAGGTCAAATTCAATACCGACACCTCCGTTTGTTGCCATTTCCGAAGTGGAACAGGTGATGCCAGCAGCTCCCATGTCTTGCGCTGCGACTACTGCTCCTGTTTTAAATGCTTCTAGACAAGCTTCGACTAGACATTTTTCCAGGAAAGGATCGCCTACTTGCACTGCAGGGCGATCGTCTATTGACTGTTCGGTGAGTTCTGCACTGGCGAAACTTGCTCCACCCATACCGTCTCTACCTGTAGTGGAACCAACATATAAGACTGGGTTGCCAATACCGGATGCCCCAGATTTAACAATTTCTGGGGTTTCCATTAATCCCAATGCCATCACGTTGACTAGGGGGTTGCCTGTGTAGGCGCGGTCAAAGTAAATTTCTCCACCGACGGTAGGTACTCCGAAACAGTTTCCGTAGTGAGAAATGCCGGAAATTACTCCAGTAAAAATGCGCTTAGTTTTGGCATCTTCCAGGGAACCGAAACGGAGGGAGTTAAGTACGGCGATAGGTCTGGCACCCATTGTGAAAATGTCTCGGAGGATACCGCCGACTCCGGTGGCAGCACCTTGGAATGGTTCAACAGCAGATGGGTGGTTGTGGGATTCGATTTTGAAAGCGAGTTGGAGTCCGTTGTCTAGGTCTACTACTCCAGCGTTTTCTCCCGGTCCAACAAGAATGCGTTTACCTGTAGTGGGAAATTGTTTGAGAAGGGGGCGGGAGTTTTTNTGAAAATGTCTCGGAGGATACCGCCGACTCCGGTGGCAGCACCTTGGAATGGTTCAACAGCAGATGGGTGGTTGTGGGATTCGATTTTGAAAGCGAGTTGGAGTCCGTTGTCTAGGTCTACTACTCCAGCGTTTTCTCCCGGTCCAACAAGAATGCGTTTACCTGTAGTGGGAAATTGTTTGAGAAGGGGGCGGGAGTTTTTGTAGCAGCAGTGTTCTGACCACATGACTCCAAACATTCCTAGTTCTGCTTTATTGGGGTGGCGACCCAGACGGTTGATAATTTCTTGATATTCTTCAGGTTTGATGCCTTCAGATGCTATTTCTTCTGGAGAAAAAGGAGTTTGTGACATAATTTATAACTGTAAAATTGAGTTAATTTTTTTGCAGTTTTATTATCTCATAAATTATGTCAAACTTAGATCAATTCATAAAATCTTGCTACAGCAAGGAAACAGGAAACCTTTGAACATTCGGTATTTTGTTTCCCTTTTTATCACTGTCAACTACAAAATTCATTTTTAAATAGGTAGGTATAATACCATTTCTCATGCATGAATGCTATATATGATTGGGTGGGGAAGTGTGGGATGTGTGGGAAGTGTGGGAGGTTGGGGGAGTCGTTAAAAGCAGAAAAAACCTATGCTAACCGACTAATAATTGTCAAAAAAAGACTTTAGATTTTGCTAAATATTTAACTTCTGAAGTCAAACTGAAGTATAGTATTACTTTTGGTAATTGGTATAATTAAACTTTAAAAAAATTGTAGTGCGGGCATCTTGCCCGCGATAACTGCACCTCATAATGACGGCAAGCACTGTTATATTTAATCCCTATTTCAATAACTTTTCTACTAATATTTCAATATCCGGAAAAACAAGTGTAAAAATACTTCCTTGACTGTAGTTTTTTTGCACTTGATAATCATCTTTTGATGGTTCTTTAAATACGACAAGTTGTTCATTTTTGACATCTACAACCCAATATTCTAAAATGCCAGCACGGGCATAAATAAACCGTTTTTTTTCTAAATCTTTTTCTAAAGTTGTATCAGAAACTTCTATTAACAAATAAATTTCTTCAGGATAGGGATGATGAGAATCATATAAAGATGCTGGCATTTTCACAACAGCAATATCTGGTTCTGGTTCGGAACTTGGAAGAGTAACTGGATGTGCTTCGTAGATTTTTGCCAGACCTCGAAACTTTTNACCCAATATTCTAAAATGCCAGCACGGGCATAAATAAACCGTTTTTTTTCTAAATCTTTTTCTAAAGTTGTATCAGAAACTTCTATTAACAAATAAATTTCTTCAGGATAGGGATGATGAGAATCATATAAAGATGCTGGCATTTTCACAACAGCAATATCTGGTTCTGGTTCGGAACTTGGAAGAGTAACTGGATGTGCTTCGTAGATTTTTGCCAGACCTCGAAACTTTTCTCGCAAATATTCAGCAATAGAATCAGTTATTTTCCGATGCAAAGATTTTTCTGGCGACATTTCAATAATTTCTCCTTCTAATAATTCTACATGGCGATCGCTCAGAATACCCGCAGAAATCATCTGATGATAGTCTTGTATTGACCATTTAGCTAAAGTAATCATGGTGCTTTATAGACATTATAAACTTTTTACATTTACAATTGTAACATTTTTACAACTACAACTTTCCTCGGCTAAACGAGAAGTTTAGATTCAGATTTATAATCTAGCTTTATGAAACCGAATCTTCTCCAGTAGCGATCGCCAATTTGTGAAAAAGGGCAACGGAAATAATTGTAGTCGTGGGTAAAAGCACCTGCATTTCTTCAAAGTCGTAGTCACCTGTAATTAAAAAATTAGCTTCACTGACAACTGCACAAGCTAAAAATTTTTCATCATCACTTATTAGGAGTAGAAAGGTACGGACAGAAAATAGCAGTAGAAATTAAAAGTTTTTTAGGTCTGTCGTTGATTAGTGATTTTCACGAAGCGATGGGTCAAGCATGGAATTATAAAGTAGTTTTAGAAGAAATAGAACCAAATAGAGTTCTATATTTGGCAGTTCCAGAAGATGTTTACGAAGATTTTTTTACTCGCCGTTTAGCTAAAATATCAGTAGGGCGGATGCAGCTAAATTTACTTGTATTTAATCCAATTAGAGAGGAGATTATAATATGGACATAGAGAAATATAGAAAAATAATTAAGTCAATTGTCGAAAAACATTCTAAGGGCGATAATGGCGATGGAGAAATAGAAACTCAAATTGCTTTCGACCTAGAACGCGATCGCTATTTAATGTTTCATATCGGATGGTGTGGAGAAAGACGAGTTTTTGGATGTGTTATTCACGTTGAGATTAGGTCGGGGAAAATTTGGATTCAACGAGATGGAACCGAAACAGGAATAGCTAATGAGTTAATTAAATCTGGAGTGCCTAAGTGTGATATCGTGTTAGGATACAGGTCTGCCTATATGCGTAAGTTTACAGGATTAGCGACGGGGGTTTGATATCCTTAACGACCGGACTGATACAGATTCTAATGGTCGTTCAAAATCCATGTAAATTACTTGATTATTTTCGGGTGCTATATCAAGTTATACCATTTTTATAAGATTAGGGAGTAGGGAGTGAGGAGTAGGGAGTAGGAGGAAAGAATTGATGATTTTTGTGGGATAATTGAGAAGAGACTTTAGGGTAATCACTTAAACAAAATTTTGAAATTATTTTAGATCGCAANAAGTTATACCATTTTTATAAGATTAGGGAGTAGGGAGTGAGGAGTAGGGAGTAGGAGGAAAGAATTGATGATTTTTGTGGGATAATTGAGAAGAGACTTTAGGGTAATCACTTAAACAAAATTTTGAAATTATTTTAGATCGCAAATTAGAAATAGGGCTTGTTAGAAATGATATAATAACTAATGTTATTTAATGAAAGTCAATCTAGCAAATGACGGAAAGTCAATCTCAGAAAAAAGTTCTTATACTAGCAGCGAATCCAATAGAAACTACAAAATTACGGTTGGATGAAGAAATTCGTGTAATTAAAGAAGCACGACAAAAGACTAGGAATCGAGACAGTCTTGATATTTTTGTAGAATTGGCAGTAAATTTCTACTCAAACTTTGGAAATTGTGGCTAGTACAATTACAATAATCTTCTAATCATATAATCCCTCTGCTATTTCAGATTAAATTTTATTTTCATCTGTTTGACAGACTGATAAATTTCTGGTAAACGTTTATAAATTGCAGAAGCCTTCAAATAAATCTTATTAGGAACCGCCGGACTACTAGAAACAATCTCTCCCGCAGCAACATCATTATGAACACCCGCTTGAGCAGTAGCGATCGCTCCATTTCCGATTTTTGCCTGGTTAGCAACTCCTACTTGACCTGCTAAAATCACATTATCTCCAAGCTTCACCCCACCAGCTAAACCAACTTGAGCTGCCAAAGCACAATTTTTACCAATTTTACAACCATGACCAACCTGTACCAAATTATCTAACTTAGTATTCTCACCAATTCTAGTTTCTCCCACCGCAGGTCTATCAATAGTAGTATTACCTCCAACTTCAACCCCATCTTCCAACACAACATTGCCAGACTGTTCCATCTTAAACCAACCTTCAGGAGTCGGCACAAAACCAAAACCCTCTCCTCCAATAACTGCTCCACTATGAATTACACAACCCTTACCTATCTGACTCCTCTCGTGAATCGAACAATTAGCGTGTAAAATAGTATTCTCTCCAATTTCCGCATCTGGATAAATTACCACATTCGGATAAATACAAACATTATCAGCAATTTTCACCCCCGCCTCAACCACAACATGAGCGCCAAGATAAACATTCTTACCTATTTTTGCCCTTGGGTGAACCACAGAAGTAGGATGAATTTCAGCAGTAGGTTGAAAAGGTCGATAAAAAAGAGCGATCGCCTTGGCAAATAATAATCTCGGTTCCTTACCAGACAACCACCCAATACCACGTTCACTTGCCAAATTTTGTAGAGCTTCATCCATCGGCAAAATTAAAGCACTAGCATTTGTCGTTTCTAAATAACTGGCAAATTTTGCTCCTTCAATATAACTGAGAGTACCTACTTTTGCCTCATCTATTCCTGCTACTCCCTGAATATCTGGATCGAGAGTATTTATTTTTTCCAGACTACAAGCGATAGTCTCAGAACCAAGTTTACTTGCAAGTTCGCTAAATTTCACAATTACAATGCCCCACTCCTCAACTTCTGGATATTTACCATTTTCCCAGAAAAAAATCAACCCAAATCTATTTATCAATTTTAGACTTGGGTTAAATATTTTTATTGGGGAAAATACATTCTGTAGGGGTTTGGTCTCCAAACCCATCTTTGATATTTGCGGTTAGCTAAGGTAATTTAATATAAACCATTTTTACTTAACAGAAACTGAATTTACANATGCCCCACTCCTCAACTTCTGGATATTTACCATTTTCCCAGAAAAAAATCAACCCAAATCTATTTATCAATTTTAGACTTGGGTTAAATATTTTTATTGGGGAAAATACATTCTGTAGGGGTTTGGTCTCCAAACCCATCTTTGATATTTGCGGTTAGCTAAGGTAATTTAATATAAACCATTTTTACTTAACAGAAACTGAATTTACATCAACTGTAGCATCAGCATCAGTTACTTCATTAATATCAGATACTACTGCCACATTTTCCCCACGACGTAATTTCATAAAATCAACTACCATCTGAGAAACTTCTGCTACTAAAAGAGTTACAATAGCAATATCATCAATTTGTCCGACAATTGGGATAAAATCTGGAGAAATATCAAAAGGACTCAATACATAAGCTAATGTTCCAGCAATAATCCACCAACGATATTTAGGATTACGGATAGTATTACGATACCAAGTATATAGAGATTGAATTGAAAAGCTCATTTAATTATCCTTATATTTAGAAGTTACTTACATTTCTAATAATGTCAGAGTTTCAAGCAGTATGTCAGTGCTAATATTAACCATAAATTTTTCTAGAAAATTCTACAATTAAAATTCAGGAATTTAGTTATGGAGATTTGTACTATAGTCTAATACCATTTCTCAAAAATCTTGCTATATTTGATTGGGTGGGGTAGGGACCTTGCATGCAACGTCCGTACACATAATAATAATTAACATCAACTGGCTAATAATTAGGGAATAATTCCTGGTTGCCTGTATTAATTATTTAATAACTGAAGTGTTACCCAAGTATAGCATTTATTTTGGTAATTGGTATAAGAGAGTGAATGCACAAGTAAAGATTAAGACAGCTAGAGTGCTTAATGTTCCGTGGGTGGGGTGCGGAAAGTTAAATTTTGGTCCGGTTCATAATTATTGCCACCTCACCCTCCCCACCCTACTGGACTGACACAGCTAAAATGGTGCAATAGTAAGGGCGGGTTTTACCTAGAATTTTAATGCTTATTCTAAGATTTACATAAACCCACCCTAATGCACAAAATTAGTTGTGTCAGTCTACTACGCCTGAATTTAATATTCTTTTTACAAACAGTCTCTAATACGGTTCAAATAAGACCAAAATTCATAAAGTATTAAACAATTAGAGTAGTTCTTCATATTACAGAACTGCTATAAAAAATTTCTTAAGTAAACTCTATTAATCTATAAATTAATCTACTTTCCTTCCTTCTTTCTGGTTTCTTCTTGCTTCAAAAAATCCTTAGACTAATCTACTTTCCTTCCTTCTTCCTTCTTCCTTATTCCTTCTTCTATAGCTTTACCAAAAATGCAGCACACTCAACATGGGCAGTTTGAGGAAAAAAGTCTGCAGGTTGTACCTTGCTCAAATAATATTTACCAGTTGAACAGAGAAATTTCAAATCGCGAGCCAAGGTAGCAGGTTTACAACTAATATAAACAATACGTTCAGGTAAAATTTCTAATAAAGTCTCTAAAACCGAGCGATCGCAACCTTTCCTCGGTGGGTCTAATAAAACTACATCTGGTTTGACTTCCAACTGAGGTAGTAAATTCTCAACTTTTCCTGCATAAAAATCTACATTTGTCAAGTTATTAATTTCAGCATTAAACTTAGCTCGGTCAATGGCCACTTCTTGTACTTCTAAACCAATGACCATACTTTTTCTATTTCCTATTTCCAGAGAATCATTATGACTAACATCCTGTAAATATTTTGCCAGAGGTAAAGTAAAAGTACCAACTCCACAATAAGCATCAACAATAATTTCCGAGCCACTCAAAGTCAACTCTTCAACTACGACCTCCATTAATCTTTCAGCAGCTCTTGTATTTACCTGAAAAAATGTATCGGCAGTCAATTGAAAATTTAAGCCACCAAACTTTTCCTGCACATAAGACCGACCAGCAATACAAACAGTCTCTTTGCCAAAAATAGTATTTGTCGTCTTAGAATTATAATTCAAACAAACACCAACTAAGCGAGAATAATCTTCTAACCATTTCTTCGCTTGAACTGTAATACCAGGTAATAACTTTTCTGGATTTTCTTCATTACCATTAACCACCAAAGTTAATAAAATTTCCCCTGTTTTTTCTCCTATTCTCAAAGATAAATGACGTAAAATACCTATATGCTTATATTCATCATATATTTTCCATCTTTGTCTAGTAATATCCTGTTTAATTTCTTTGAGTAAAGGATTTAAACGTTGGTCTTGGATGGGACATTGATTAAGATTAATCAATTTATGGCTACCTTTCTGATAATAGCCCGCCTTCACTTGACCTGTAGTCGAAATACCTAGAGGATATGTCACTTTGTTACGATATCCAAAAGGGGATGGAGATGGTAGAGTTGGTTTAACCTCTAATAATTCTAGGCCACCTATTCTTTCTAAAGCTTGAATAACTTGATTTTGTTTGGTTTGAAGCTGATATTCATAATTAATATGTTGCCATTGACACCCACCACATTTGTCCGCAACAATACAGTAAGGTTTAATCCGCTGGTCAGACTTTTCTAAAAGTTGATGTAGTTTCCCATAAGCATATTTAGCTTTGACTATTGTTAGGCGGGCAATAAGGCGATCGCCAGGAACTGTATCAGGCACAAATACTACTTTTTCATCATAACGACCTACTCCATCACCGTTATCTGTTAAGTCTGTGATTTTTATCTCCACTAGCTGACCTTGTTGCCAAACTGATGTTCCCAATTTTTGGTTATTTATTTTCACTAAGTTCTAAATCTTTAATATTACTGACTATTGTTTTTCTGTATAATATAATCGTTCTATTTTAATTTTTTGATCTTAAGTCAGTTTTTGGTAATTCTGGGTTTTGTACATTTTGCTAATTATAGTCGTTTAACTTAAGGATGAGACAAAAACAGAGCAAAATTTTCAAATAGAATTGAGAGTAGTTTAAAGAATG
>NZ_LGSU01001309.1 GCF_002260545.1 Hydrocoleum sp. CS-953
CATTCCCATACCCCAAGGAGAAGCAACCCAAGGAGTCGCCCGAAACATCACCCTTGACAGCAACAACAGCACAATAGACACCACCGCCGGAACCATAAATTCTCGTTCCCCAGACGGCACCGGAAATATAACTCTCAACGCCAGAGAAAACATTACCACAGGCAAACTAGAAGCAAGCGCCCTCAACGAAAGCAAACCCACCACAGGCGGAAACGTGGAAATTATCAGTCAACAAGGAGAAATTAACGCCACCCAAGAAATAGAAACATTCTCCCAAAAAGGCACCGCCGGAAATGTTAATCTCACAGCAGCAGATCATATCCATACAGACACAATTTTGTCTCAAGGAATGGAAAAAGGAGGAAATATTACCATCAATAGTCGCAGTGAAAATAGTATAGATGCAACAGGNCATACAGACACAATTTTGTCTCAAGGAATGGAAAAAGGAGGAAATATTACCATCAATAGTCGCAGTGAAAATAGTATAGATGCAACAGGAGCATTAAACACATATTCAGAAGAAGGAATAGCCGGAGATGTCAACCTCACATCCCCAGGTAGTATTAATATTACCAGCATTCGTTCAGAAGGAATGAAAGAAGGAGGCGATATTACAGTCAATAGTCAAATAGGAGAAATTTACTCCACAGGCAATATAGACTCCTACTCAAACCAAGGAAAAGGAGGAAACGTAGAAGTTAACGCCCCAGAAAGTGTAACATTAGCCAACGTCTCATCTTATGGCATGACAGAAAGTGGTAATTTGAGAATACAAAGTCGCACAGCAGAAGTAAGCACAGACAACGTTACCACGCAAGCACCAGCAGGAAGCAGTGGTAGTATTGAAATTAACGGAGCAGAAGTAGGCACAGGAAACTTAAGCTCCATTGGTAAAACAAGCGCAGATGCAATCAATGTAGAAGCTACAGATGGTTCTATTAGAACTTTTGATATAACAATAAGTTCAGATGGAACAATTGGAAATTTAANCACAGCAGAAGTAAGCACAGACAACGTTACCACGCAAGCACCAGCAGGAAGCAGTGGTAGTATTGAAATTAACGGAGCAGAAGTAGGCACAGGAAACTTAAGCTCCATTGGTAAAACAAGCGCAGATGCAATCAATGTAGAAGCTACAGATGGTTCTATTAGAACTTTTGATATAACAATAAGTTCAGATGGAACAATTGGAAATTTAACACTCAGAGCAACAGATAATATTACCGCCGAAGACATTAATCAAAATGGAGGAGAAGGAGATGTCAATAGTGAAATTAATTCTGGAGGAGACCAGAATATAGATGATTTTAATCAAACAGCAGAAACAGGCGATACCAACAATATTCAAACCGCAGATGGCGATATTAATATAGATAATTTTAACCAACAAGCCCAAGGCGATACTAACAATAATCAAACCGCAGATGGCGATATTAATATAGATAATTTTAACCAACAAGCCCAAGGTGATACTAACAATAATCAAACCGCAGGTCGTGATATTAATATAGATAATTTCAACCAACAAGCCCAAGGCGATACTAACAATATTCAAACCGCAGGGCGTGATATTAATATAAATAATTTTAATCAACAAGCCCAAGGCAATACTAACAATATTCAAACCGCAGGGCGTGATATTAATATAAATAATTTTAATCAACAAGCCCAAGGCAATACTAACAATAATCAAACCGCAGGTCGTGATATTAATATAGATAATTTCAACCAACAAGCCCAAGGCAATACTAACAATAATCAAACCGCAGGTCGTGATATTAATATAGATAATTTCAACCAACAAGCCCAAGGTAATACTAACAATAATCAAACCGCAGGTCGTGATATTAATATAGATAATTTCAATCAAACTTTTGGCAATAAATTTACCAACATTCAACGTCCAGGAGTTAATCAAAATACCGATAATACTTCAGTAAATTCTAACAACAATTCCACAAATAATACCATCACAAATTCCCATAATAATACAAATACCCTCAACAACTCCACAAACAATACCACCACAAATTCCGGAGAAAATAACAGTTTATCAACAAGCACAACCTCCGATATAATTTCCACAGCAACCCCCAGTAACAATAATCAAACAGCCAACACAACAACCGCCCAAAGTCAGACAGAATCATCCATTAACAGTAGCACCGACACCCAACAAATCTTAAAAATAATTGATACTCCTAATACCAACCCTCTCACAGTAGCCACAGGTTCAGACCAAGTAATAACCATGTTAGAACAAAACCGAATATCCGAATATTCAAATTACTTCGGAACAGATTTAAACGAACAATTTCTTAGCACAAAAAACGTCCGAGAAATTTTAACCGATATGGCAAAACACACCGGAAAAGAATCTGCTGTAGTTTATATTAATTCTTATTCCGACCAATTACAAATAATCTTATATACCAAGGATGGTAAGCCAATTATTAAAACTATTCCTGATGCCCAACGGAAAAAACTTATGAAAGTTTCCCTGAAATTACGGGCACATATTACAAATCCTGCCCGTCGTTTTACTGATAGTTATTTGCCACCAGCACAACAATTATATGATTGGCTCATTGCACCTATCTCAGAAGAATTAGAAGCTGCAAATATCGATACTTTACTATTTAGTATGGATGAAGGTTTACGGACTTTACCTGTAGCAGTATTACATGACGGAGAACAATTTTTAATTGAAAAATATAGCCTCAGTTTAATTCCCAGTGTGAGTTTAATGGATACTAATTATCGCCCACTTCAAGATACTCAAGTATTAGCAATGGGAGCCAGTGAATTTATGGAACAAGAGCCATTACCAGCAGTACCCNCTCAATGAAGATTTTACTCGTAATAACCTACTAACTCAACGAAAAAATTATCCCTATCCTATTATTCATCTAGCTACTCATGCAGAGTTTAAGCCGGGTAAAGCTAGTAATTCCTATATTCAACTTTGGAATAACGAACAAATAAAATTAGACCAAGTTAGAGAATTAGGTTGGAGTCAACCTGCCGTAGAATTGTTAGTCTTGTCTGCTTGTCGCACTGCTGTGGGAGACAGAAATGCCGAGTTAGGGTTTGCGGGGTTAGCAGTAGCAGCAGGTGTGAAGTCAGCATTAGCCAGTGTGTGGTATGTGAGTGATGAAGGAACATTGGGGTTAATGACGGAGTTTTATACTCATTTGAATAATGCTAAGATTAAAGCAGAGGCGTTAAGACAGACGCAGTTAGCAATGTTGCGAGGGGAAGTGGTTATTGTAGAAGGGGAGTTAAGGGGAAGTGGAGCGCGTGGGGCGGTGGTGTTGCCGTCAGCATTAGGGAAGTTTGGTAATCAAAATTTTTCTCATCCTTATNGAGGCGTTAAGACAGACGCAGTTAGCAATGTTGCGAGGGGAAGTGGTTATTGTAGAAGGGGAGTTAAGGGGAAGTGGAGCGCGTGGGGCGGTGGTGTTGCCGTCAGCATTAGGGAAGTTTGGTAATCAAAATTTTTCTCATCCTTATTATTGGTCTGGGTTTACTATGGTTGGTAGTCCTTGGTAATTAATAATGGATAATGGATAATTAATCAATTTGGTTTAATATAAAATCCGGTTGAACAGTCGTCCGCAGCGACGAAGCGGAAGCAATCTCCGCGCACATAAGAGATTGCTTCCCTCCACTCCGTTCCAGTCGCAATGACTTGGGTATATTAGAGTTGTTGGGAAATAACTTAGGTGAGTGAAAAATGAAAACTTAAACTAATTAATTTTGGGAGCGTGATTTTATTATTTATGCTGCTATCAGGTACAAGTTCCATAGTCCAGTTGCTGTTAACATTAATTTGTCATCAAAATCATGGTTATATTTGGTGAAAAGACTTCAACAAGGATTCAAATGCTTTACGGTTTAATCCTGTTAATGCTCTTAGTAACCTGTCTTGTTTTAGGGCTCGTTCAACGTTTAGAATTCTTCTGGCCAATTTATTCTTTGCTCATTCTACCTTATTTCCCAACAACTCTATTAATTATCCAGATTTGGTTGTTGAATCAGAGCCAAGATTTATTAGTTGGAAATTACCCTGTTCTGCACCACCTTTAGAGATAGATAGTTCTTATAGTTGGGAATTTACTTTTGATTGTGGAGACGATAGATCGGTAGTAGTTCAAGGATTAATATTAAGGATAGCAGCAAGCGATAGTTTGATTAGTAAGTTAAAATCGGCTGAAACTGTTATAGAAAAGATTGATATTTATCAAGAAAATAATTTGTGGCATGAGAGTGTTACAGAGTTATGAAACTTGCATCGGAGTAATCCTAATAATCCAGAAATAAAGGATAGATTTAAGAGTTTATTAGGTAAAAAGTGGGATGATGATTTAGTTAACTATCCGATTCAAGATTGTTGTTAATTTGTTCGTTAATGGAGAATGAATTCCTCTTTCTCTAAAACAATAATTCCAGGAGACAAAGGACGCAACGCCCCCAAACTCCCCACACTAATTTATTCCGGAAATATGCAACGCCCTTTTTTTTCTCCTGACTCCTGACTCCTCCCTAATTACCATTTCTCAAAAACTTTTCTACATTTGATTGAGTAGGGGAGTAGGGGAGTAGGTAGGGACGTTGCATGCAACGTCCGTACGGGAGAAGTAAAAATAGGGATAATCAAAGATTAAATTGTCTCAAATAAGCAAAAAGGTAATTATCCAAAGGTAATTACTTAATAACTGAAGTCTTAATCAAGTATAGCATTACTTTTGGGAATTGGTATAATAGGGAATAGGTAATTGGGAGTAGGGAGTAGGAAATAGGGATAAGTAATTGATTNTTGATTGAGTAGGGGAGTAGGGGAGTAGGGGAGTGGGGGAGAAGTAAAACTAAGGATAATCAAAGATTAAATTATCTCAAATCAGCAAAAAGGTAATTATCCCAAGGTGATTACTTAATAACTGAACTATTAATCAAGTATAGAATTACTTTTGGGAATTGGTATTATTTATAAATTATTCCCAGCTCGTCCTTCAGCTTCACCAAATATAATAAAATGTTCAAATCCACTCTTAAAAATGGCATTTTCTACTGCTAAAGCCACAATAGGATTAGAAGTTAAATAAAATCTTTCATCAAATTCAATAGTACGTTCATCACGACCTTCAAAAAAACCAACATTAACAAAATGATCGAATCCACTCTTAAAGACATTATTTGCTACAGCTTGACTAACACCAGGATTTTCGACTAAATAAGTAGTTTCATCAAATAAAAGACTAGGGTTACGTCCTTCAAATTGACCTCTATTCATAAAATGATCTAAACCATTTGGAAACAAACCATTTTGTATTAGTTGAACTACATCAGGATTATTTTCTAAATAAAACTCTTCATCAAAATATATTTCTATAGGATTAATTCTTTGTTCGCTCACATACTGAATAAAATTTTGAAAAGTATCAGGTGGCATAATATCTGGAATAATCTTAGCCACAAAAGCATTAGATTCCAAACCAGAAGTATTCAAAGCATCAATAATTGGAAAATCTATAGAATCAGAAAAACCAACCACATAAGTATTCTGAGCAGGGTCTATCGCAATACCATTTCCTGACTCATTCCCCACACCTCCAATAGTGGCAGAAAAATCCAAAAACGTTCCACTATTGGAAACTTTACTAACAAAAACATCATCCGGTAATCCTAAACCAACTCCTTCTTGAAATTCATTAATAATTGGAAAATCAACAGAAGCAGTGCTACCCGTAACATAAGCATTACCTAAATTATCTACAACAATATCATTAGCAAATTCACTACTATTTCCACCTAAAAAACTCGCATATCCTAAACTATTATCCCGATTAATTTTCATCACAATAGCATCACTACTACCGCCCCCAAAGAAATTTTGAAATCCACTAAAAGCCGGAAAATATCCCACAGGAGAAACAGCAATATCTCCCTGAAGAATACGAGTTCCTGTTGTACCAGAAACATAAATATTTTCAGCTAAATCTATGGCAATACCGCTACCAGCATCTCCATCACTTCGACCATAAAAAGTTGAGAAAATTAAATCGCTACCTTCTGGATTTAATTTAGTAACAAAAATATCGCTATCCCCGCCATAAAAATTTTGCAGAGGGTTCTGAAGTGGGAAGTCAAAAGACCTAGTTGAACCTGTTATATAAGCATTACCATTATTATCTACAGCAATGTCAATTCCTGAATCTAAATCAAAGCCTCCTAATAAGGTTGAATATGCTAAAGTTCTGCCATTTCTGGATAATTTAGTCACAAAAGCATCTCGATTAACATTATTAGTAGTAGTGGTTTGAAAAGCATTTTCTGTTGTAGGAAAGTCAGCAAAACTAGGAACAGGCTCGGCAGGAAATGGGGAAAAACCACCCGTACTTCCTGTTACAAAAGCATTGCCATTATTATCTACGGCAATACCTCTACTAATATCTTCATCTCGACCACCAAGATAAGTAGAATATAGGACACTATTACCTAAACTAGAAAGTTTTGTCACAAAAGCATCGCCGTTAAAACTTCCTCCACCATAAGTAGTTTGGAAGGCATTAACTGTTAGGAAGTCTAGGGAATTAGTATTACCTGTAACGTAAACTCCGCCAGCAATATCTACTGCAATATCTATACCAAATNAATATCTTCATCTCGACCACCAAGATAAGTAGAATATAGGACACTATTACCTAAACTAGAAAGTTTTGTCACAAAAGCATCGCCGTTAAAACTTCCTCCACCATAAGTAGTTTGGAAGGCATTAACTGTTAGGAAGTCTAGGGAATTAGTATTACCTGTAACGTAAACTCCGCCAGCAATATCTACTGCAATATCTATACCAAATTCATCGTTACTTCCTCCAAAATAAGTAGACCAAAGAACAGTTCCATTTTGGTCGAGTTTAGTCACAAAAGCATCGTTATTAAAGACTGCTCCCCCACCATTAAAGTCTGGTTGAATAGCATTTATTGTGGGAAAATCAACGGAAGTAGTATCTCCAGTTATATAAACATTTCCGGCAACATCTACAGCAATACCATTACCACGGTCAAAACCATTTCCGCCAATTAATGTGGAATATTCTACAGTGGGGTCGATAATTAATTCATAGTCTTTATTATATTCTCCAATGTCGAATCCTACTTGATTATTTCCGAGTAGTTGATAGGCAACTTCTACTGCAATTTCCTCACCATTTATTTCTTGATAAGCAATTGGGGGTGCTTCAGATAATTTTCCTAATTCTGTATTTATAGAAAGAGTACCGTCAGCAAGAATATTAATTTCTTCAACTCCACTATAATTGAGAATAATGTCAGAAGTATCAGCACCGGGAGCGACAATAAAATCTCTTTTTAGTTGATCATCTAAACTACTATATATTAGGTCAATACCCGGATATAAATTTTCATACTCAATAGCTGCATAAGTTGGCAGATCGGTATGCCAATTATTTAAGTCATTACCTTGGAAAAAATTGGCAACTCCCGGCAGTTTATTTAGGGGATTTATCTTAGGGTTAGAGTTAGCATTCTCAAAATTTAACTTCACTACATCTGAAATAGTTTCACCTTCGATATTTTGAGTAGCACTAAAGGTAATTTCATCTTTATAAAATAGTAAATCGTAGTTATTTGCTTTAGCTAAATACTCAACATAAGCATGGTTAACTTGCCCTACATTTTCGATAAAACTAATGCCTGTGAGCAAGTCATTAGTTTCAGATAAATCTGCCTCGGATATCTCCAATGCTTCTACCTTTAATTCCAGAGGTAATCTTTCTGAACTAGAGGCAATATTTAGATTATTAATTTCATTATATTCAGGCAGATTAGTTAAAGGTAGACCTGTTAATATATTTTCTGGTAACTCTAAGAAATTTGTCATTAATTTTCTCTAACAAAATCAAGCATAAGATTAGCAGGAACTTGGAAAATTTCCAAGTGCTGAAAAAGTCAATGTTGGCTAAAACTTGAATTTCAAGTTGAATAGCTACTTGATTTGTATCTTTTTTTCTGGTTTCTTTTCTTGTATAAGAAACTATTTCCTCCTGCCATTTTTCTAATGTTGGCATATATTACGAACAATTTAATTTTTCTTCCTCTACATAACCTTTTAATTCTGAGTCTGGCTAAATATGAAGCTTATCTAAACATCCTATACCTTTAGCTATTTTTTCCACCTCTTCCAATTATTTAATAAAATCTTCTGCCCATGATTTTTTCGCCATAATTGAACTATCAAATTCCAAACCTGCTGCTGTGAAAGATCGAGTTGAAAGTTTCAGCAGTTTAGACTCCAGTCTTCCTAAATCAGAACTTTACAATTCCCCTAGAACATCAGTATCTCAAAAAAGATTAATTTCTCAAGTTGGCTTGGAAATTCAGGCCAAGTTTGAAGAGTATAAGGCTAAATTGAACAGCAAGTCCGAAAAACAAGAAAAAGGCCAAGCTGGAAAGTTTATTAACTTAGTCCACAGTTCTGGTGTGGCCTTTACTCTGAGGCAATTATTTCTTCTATTGAAATCTAATTGTGTTGATTGATTTTCTGTTTTAACGTAGTAAAGTAATTTAGACTCAGTGAAAGACTTCAGAATCACTACTGCGCATAATCAAGACTAATTCACAAATAAATAATGAAACGACTAATTTCTCTAATTATAAGTTTACTTATTCTGATAGCCATCTACTGGAAAATTGATTTTGCTGGACTAATAAAAGTATTTCAAAATTCTAACCCTATATGGATGATAATTAGCATAAACATGATAATTCCATTGACAATGTTAACTGCTTGGCGATTACAACAGTTAATGCCAAAAAAGGGTAGAAAATCATCATCTTATTTGAATTTTAGAGAAGCAAACGAATTAATATTAGCTGCCAGTGTTTTAAACATGATATTGCCGTCAAAAATGGGAGATATTGCTAAAGCTTATTTTATGAAACAACGGGGGCATTTAGAAGGAACTTTATCTTTATCTCTAGTTATTTTTGAAAAGGCTTGTGATTTAGTTTCTTTGTTACTATGGTGCGTTTTTGGTTTAATTGTTTATCCTGAAAAAGACTTATTATTTTGGATGATGACTGCTGGAGTCGCATTAGGTTTAATCATCTGCTTATTGTTATTATCCTCTCGTAAATTTGCCAGAATATTTTTTGAAATTTCCCGAAAAGTTGCGCCGAAAAAAATAGGTGTAAAAATTGATAGTTTAGAAAATTCGTGGATAGAAATGCACAGATATTTTTGGCACGACAAACTACAATTAACAAAATTTGCTGTTACCTCTATATTTATCTGGTTTGGGCATTTATCACAAATCTGGTTTTTTACTTTAGCGTTAAATGCTTCAGCACCATTTATTGAAAGTTTAGCATTATCTTCTCTAGCAATTTTAGCCGGATTATTACCTTTAACTTTTGCAGGAGTTGGTACTCGTGATGCTGCTTTTATTATGTTTTATCAACCCTATTTTCCTCAAGAAGTTGGAGCTGCTTTAGGGTTACTTTGTACATCCCGTTATCTATTACCAGCAATTGCTGGTTTGCCATTTTTTGGGAAATATTTAATTAGGAAGCAGGGAGTCGGGAGTCGGGAGTAGGGAAGTGTGGAAAGTGTGGGAAGTGTAGGGAGTAGAGAAATTAGAGCTAATATCAAATTCGTTTATTTTGGAGGGTTATAAG